>NZ_JASHLT010000040.1:0-72164 GCF_030056615.1 Streptomyces sp. HNM0645
CTCCCGGGCCACCTCGGTGACGGTCCTGCCGGAGGAGCGGACCAGCGCGACCGCGTCGCGCTTGAACTCCTCCGAGTACCGCCTGCTGCGGTTGCTCTTGCTTCCCACCTGGCACTACTTCCTCTGGAACCTCACGTCCCAGTCTCCAGCTGTCCAACATCAAGGGGAAGCTTCAGTCGCAGAGGCTGGCCCGCATGTGGCTGTTCCCGCACAACCAGCCGGGCGCACGCCGAGAGCCGCTCGCTCCCGACACACCGCTCACATGACGGGGCGATTGGAAGACGCGTACTCATCAGCGATGTTGAAGACGCTGGCACAGCGCGGACATTCCGCATGGCCGAAGAGATGGGCGATCCCGTTGGCGAGCACGACTTCCCCATCACGGACGGCAGTCTCATGCATCCATCGACCGACGCCGGAAAGGCCCTCTGGGGACGCCGGCCTGAGTCCGCGTCGGTCCACGTCGCCCAGGTGCCAGTCCCGGATGGCTGAGTAGCGCCCGTAATCGCCGATAGCGATCGTCACCTCCGCAGCGCAGTGAGGGCAGGCGACCTGGTAGAAGTCATCCGAGAAGTCCCCCAGGACCGCGCTCCAGTGGTACTGCTCTTCCGCCGCGAGCAAGTCGAGGAAAGTCGCGAAGTAGTCGTCTGGCCGCGACCGCAGGTGCCGATCCAGCAGCTCACGGAACTCCGCGATCGCGTCGGCACAGCCCGCGAGCAGATCGTCGCACCCGTGGCCCCCTGCCGCGCACCGCACGATCGTCCCGGCCAGCCCGCGCGCCCGCGCGCTCCGCGACGCGAGACGCGGCAGTGCGGCGAAACTGGCGGGGAACACCAAGTCGCGCTCAAGGACCAGCCGATAACCCAGCTCATCCCATGCCTCTGCGTCGTCCTCGCGCTCGACGCGCGCCAGGAGTTCGGGGACGCGATCGATGTCCCCGTGGCAGTCGTACATCCGTGCCCAGTTCACCACCCGAGCATTTAACTGCCCTGAGGCTGCCGGGACGACTCCGCATCCATGAACGCCCCCTGCACGACTCATCAGACAGGCCCTAGCGTCACGGGAAGGCGAACACCCCATTCCTATGCGCTCAGGCCGCCGGGAGATGGAGCCCCGACACTCTCCTGACCTGCGGATACAACCCGTAGCAAGTCGCCGGCTGAGGGGCGGAGCGGTCTGGAACCGTGGCGGAATTTGCGCTGCTAAGACAGGGCGGTCGTTGCCGACTGGCCCCAGGGGTCACACCCCACCCTCTTCGCCCTCTCCTTGCTCTACGCCGTCGTGTCCACGATCTGACCCAAGCAGCGATACTCGCCTCTGCCGACTACGGGGGAGGTCGACAGAGGCGGGCAGAGGGGAGCCCGTCGCTCACTCCGCCCCTTCCAGCGCGCCGAGACCGTCTCTACTCGGTCCGCACCACCAAGGCGAACGACGTACACACGCGCCGAAAGCTCCCGTGCCCTGTCCGACCGGTATGGCTCATGCACTCCACGTCCACGGCCGCACCATCCGCCGACGGCTGCGCCGACCACCCGCACTCGTAGGCCAGGCACTCCGCCTCGAATGTCACGTCCGTGCCCGGGTGCTGAGTGATCCGGTGCTCTACGTAGCGCAGGACAGCGCGGCTCACGGCCGCCCCCGGCCGCGTGTCCGGTGCGGGTGGTTGCGGATCTCCACGTCCGCGTCCGTCGCTGCCGACAGGTCGCCCCTGTCCCGCGCCGCCTGACGCTGCGAGAACAACGCCGCGCACACCCCGCAGCCGGGTGCAGGATCAGGCGGAGTCCGAGGCAGAGACAAATGCACCGGGCCGCTCATCGTCGTTCTCGGATTACTCACGCTTGCCGCCTCCCCAACCGAATGTCCCGAGCAACCAGTTTCATCGGGCGAGCCGGAGGGGCCCAGGTTTATTGGCGTTGTCGGGTAAAGATCATGGCCCAGTCGTTCAAAAGTGAACGGCAGTCGTCACCCCACACGGCGTATCCCTCGTACCGCTCGAAGTCCTCTCGGTACACGTTCACGTCCCGATGGTCCCGAAGTATCAGGGCCCCTGTTCCTGTCTCCACGGTGGCCAGGCGACGGTCATAAACGGTGAACGTGTTGAGGGGTCGCTCTGGAATGTGTCCACCCAAGGGGATCACACCCAACCGCACATTCGGGATACGGGACACAGACACGAGCCGGTCCATCTGCATGGTCATTTCCAGGGGAGGAAGCAGCGGCCATCTGACGGCCTGTTCCGTCAGCAGGAATGTGAACCGCTTCTCCGGATTGACCAGGACGCTTTGCCGCTCCAGCTTCTTCGCGATGGTCTTGGACTGGTCTCCAGGAACGTCAGCGATGCTCGCGCGCACGTACTCAGGTGTGGCGAGCAGGCCGGTAATCATGGAGAGCAGGAAATAGCGGAACTCCGTGGAGACCGCCTCAAGCCTGGCCAGCTCGTTCTGTTTCTTGTCCAGACCCCTGCGGCGTGAACTCCAGTGGTCCTGCCACTCCGTGTTCGCGGAGCGGGCGAGAGCAAGGATCTCAGCCGCCAATGGCCCTTCCGCTCCGAGGGCATCAAGGATCAGCTCTACGTCGACTATGGCGGGGGTGAGCTTCCCGCTCTCGATATTGCTGATCTTTGTCTGGCTCATGTTGCAGCGCTTCGCGAGCCGGACTTGAGTCCAGCCGGCCCGCTTGCGCTCTTTCTTCAGGACCGCCGCTAGGTCTGACCTGGATTGGCCTAGGGCTTCTGGCTCAAAGGTCAAGGCCCTTCACGTACTCCTCAAAGGGAACCGACTCGGCTACAGCGATCCTCTGGTATTCGACGAACGGCGCCGTATCGCCCTCGTACACTTCGCGGCTGATCTGCCTACCGTCCGGGTGGTAGTTCATAAGAACCACTTCGGAGTGGTCGAACATCCAGAAGTCCTGTGCGCCCTCAAGGGGATTGAGCCTGTCCGTCACATCGAGGATGCGGATCTGCTCACCGGCCAAGGCATGGGCCTTGTAGTAGTGGTGGAACTCGAACCGCAGGTATTCAGAGAGAGGGCGGGTCACGACGTGGACGCGGCCCTGCGTGCGCCCCTCTGCCGCCTGTCGGCGTAGCCGATCCGTGTACTCGTTCGCCACGGTCTCCGGGTCGATACGGGTCCCGGAACGGAACGCCGCGAACTCCTCATCCTCCTGCGGCATGAGGTACTGCGGCAACGTCTCAAGACGCCACGCCTCTTGCGTGAAGCGCTCGAACCGCGCCGCCCACGCCTCACCAGCCAAGAGCACGGAAAGCCTCCCTCAACGTCTCCTCCGGGATCTCCACGAGCCCTTCCCCTTCGGGAGCGGTGAACGCATTGGACACGTCGCCCTGGACGACGAACGAGCCGGACGCTGTCCGGTAGACGTTCGGGCAGTCGTCCTTGCCGCACTCGCCGTTCCCGTTGCCGGTCAGCCGGGTCAGTTCCTCACGAGCCATGGTGAAACCCCCTGTCCCGCGCCCCCTCGTGGGGCGGCATCACGACCGTACGGAGGGGGCGCTGCCGCCGTCCATGCGGTCACGCGAATATTCGCGTTGTCGCATAAAGACGGGCCGTTCCCGGAGGCCCGAAGCAACATCGTCAGGACGCGAGCGGCTCCGCCAACAGCACGACACGATCGCTCTCGACCTCGAATCCAAGTACGGGATGGCTGCCGTCACCGCCCTCGGCATCCATCAGCACCGGCTTGCCCAACCGCCGTCCAATGGCAGTGAGGAACCCGCAGAACAAGTCGAGTCGCTCCTGCCCCTGGAGTTCCCGCAGGTCGACATCAAAGTCGATCTCGTCTGCCGAGTAGAACCGGAAGATCACCAGCACCTCGGGGGCCAGCCAGACCCTCAGCTGCGGACACTCCGCATCAGCCTGGCGGGACAGAACTACCTCCGCCCGAGGCACAGGAAGTACTGACTCTCCTTCGGAGTACTGGCACTTCCATCCGCTCACGTCAACAAGGTCGAGGACAGCCTGCCAGTCCTCGACCGAGGCCCCAGGAACGAGCACGTCTGGCAGCGCGCCCATCAGATCGGGGTCGAAGAACCCCCTGACTTCATCCCACAGCAGGTCAGCCACTCCCCATCCTGCCCGGCGGCCCTTCCGCGTGCGTACCGGGTTTCCCGTGCCCGGCCCCAGGTGCGCCCCCGTTCTCTCCAGCCTCGCATGGCACCCCGGAAACCCCAGCTCAGAGCACGTACAAACCCGCCCGGTGAGTCAGCACCAAGTCAGCACGAGGCCAGGAAACAGGCTGATCCAGCCGGAGAAAACGGGAAGGGGCCAGACCCGAAGATCTGGCCCCTGAGCTGGGGTTTTACCGCCTGACCAGCACCTCAGCCGATCATGGCGTCAGCCCGTCACACGTTGAAGCGGAACTCCACCACGTCCCCGTCCTGCATCACGTAGTCCTTGCCCTCCATGCGCGCCTTCCCCGCCGCGCGGGCGTCGGCGACCGAGCCGGTGTCGACCAGGTCGGCGAAGGAGATGACCTCGGCCTTGATGAAGCCCTTCTGGAAGTCGGTGTGGATCACACCGGCCGCCTCGGGGGCCGTGGCGCCCTTCTTGATCGTCCAGGCGCGGGACTCCTTGGGGCCCGCCGTGAGGTAGGTCTGCAGACCCAGCGTGTTGAAGCCGACGCGGGCCAGCGTGGCGAGGCCGGGCTCCTCGGCGCCGACGGACTGCAGGAGCTCCATGGCGTCCTCCTCGTCGAGCTCGGCGAGGTCCGCCTCCAGCTTGGCGTTGAGGAAGATCGCCTCGGCCGGGGCGACCAGTGCGCGCTGCTCGTCCTTGAAGGCGTCGTCCGTCAGCTCGTCCTCGTCGACGTTGAATACGTAGAGGAACGGCTTGGTGGTGAGCAGGTGCAGGTCGTGCAGGAGCTCCGCGTTCTCCGAGCCCTGGACGATGCCCTGGGAGAAGAGGGTGTCGCCCTTCTCCAGCATCTCCTTGGCCGCCTCGACCGCCGCGACCTTCGGCGCCACGTCCTTCTTGATCCGGGACTCCTTCTGGAGTCGTGGCAGGACCTTCTCGATGGTCTGCAGGTCGGCCAGGATCAGCTCGGTGTTGATCGTCTCGATGTCGTCCTTGGGCGAGACCTTGCCGTCGACGTGGACCACGTTCTCGTCCTTGAAGGCCCGGATGACCTGGCAGATCGCGTCGGATTCGCGGATGTTCGCCAGGAACTTGTTGCCCAGGCCCTCGCCCTCGCTGGCGCCGCGGACGATGCCGGCGATGTCGACGAAGTCGACCGTCGCGGGCAGGACCCGCTGCGAGCCGAAGATCTCGGCCAGCTTGCCGAGCCGGGCGTCGGGGACGCCGACCACGCCCACATTGGGCTCGATGGTGGCGAACGGGTAGTTGGCCGCCAGCACGTCGTTCTTGGTCAGGGCGTTGAACAGGGTCGACTTGCCGACATTCGGCAGACCGACGATTCCGATCGTGAGCGACACGTTGGCGACTTCCTGGAGTGAGGACTGGCTGGTGGCCGGGCCCGGGAGTGGGCCGATCCCCCAGTTTACGGGCGGCCCGACGGAGTACGTCACGCGTGCGATGTCTCGAACTCTTGACCAAGCTCACCCAAAGGGCGTGTCCCGTGACGTACTGATCGCACATCGCGACCTACGTTTGGTCACGTGGAGCAGCAAAGGACTGGTACCCCGTCGAAGCGGCCGCGGCCGCAGGCCCCTCTTTCGCAGCAGGCCCCCCTCTCCAAGGAAGCCCTCATCGAGGGTGCCTCGGTGTACCGGGTCACGGCCCGGCCCGGCGGGGCGGGGCAGCCGGACACCCCGCAACGGCCCGGGAGGCGGCCGGGCGCACGGCCCGCGCGCCAGGGCCCCCCACTGGTGGCCGCCCTGCGCAGACTGCCGAACCCGCGGCTGACCGGACTCGGCGCCGGTCTGTTCGTCTGCGTTCTCATGCTGGTGATCGGCTCGCTCGACCAGCTGCTCTTCGACGGCTCGGCCGTCGTGTACGGGGTGCTGTTCCTGCCGGTGAGCGCCCTGACCGCGTTCTGGGTACGGAGCGCGGACCTGGTCACCGCGCCGATCAGCGTGCCGATCGCCTTCGCCGTGGGACTGCTCCCGATCACGGGAGGTTCGGAGGGGACCGGCGGGTCCGGGGGCATCGGCGTCCAGATCATGGCCGTGGTCACCGCGCTGGCCGTGCAGGCGGGCTGGTTGTACGGGGGCACGCTCGTCGCCGGACTGATCGCGACCGT
Organism: Streptomyces sp. HNM0645; assembly: GCF_030056615.1. Classification (NCBI taxonomy): domain Bacteria; kingdom Bacillati; phylum Actinomycetota; class Actinomycetes; order Kitasatosporales; family Streptomycetaceae; genus Streptomyces; species Streptomyces sp. HNM0645. The sequence continues at coordinate 6,217 of NZ_JASHLT010000040.1, forward strand.
GCGGAAGATCCGGCTGATGACGACCCGGCGCCGTTCCCGCCGGCCGTCCGGGCCGCCGCGCCGGGCCTGAGACCCCGGGCACCGCGCCGGGCCCGAGGGGGCGCCCGCGGCACCCGACGACGAGGCGCCCGTCACCTGAGTGACGGGCGCCTCCCCGGCGTGTGCCGTCCGGTCCGGCCGGTCGGCGGGGCGCGGACCGGCCGCGCTCGTCAGCCGTGCTCGGCCGCCGCCGTCATCGCCGCTCCGACGATCCCCGCGTTGTTCTGCAGCTGGGCAGGGACGATCTCCGCCCGGATGTGGTGGAGCAGCGGGATGAACTTGTCCGCCTTGCGGCTCACGCCGCCGCCGATGATGAACAACTCGGGCGAGAACAGCATCTCCAGGTGGGCCAGGTACTTCTGGACCCGGCGGGCCCAGTGCTCCCAGCTCAGCCCCTCGTCCTCCTTGACCTTGGTCGACGCCCGCTTCTCGGCCTCGTGGTGGTTCAGCTCCAGATGGCCGAGCTCCGTGTTCGGCACGAGCCTGCCGTCGAGGAAGAGCGCGCTGCCGATGCCCGTGCCGAGGGTCAGCAGCATCACCGTGCCCTTGCGGCCCTTGCCCGCACCGAAGGTCATCTCGGCCACTCCGGCCGCGTCCGCGTCATTGAGCACGGTCACCGGCAGGCCGATCCGCTCGCGCAGCAGTCCGGCTGCGTCGACGTCGATCCAGTTCTTGTCGACGTTGGCGGCCGTACGGATGACCGAGCCGGTGACCACTCCGGGGAAGGTGACCCCCACGGGGCCCGACCAGCCGAAGTGCCGCACCACCTCCGCGACGCAGTCGGCCACGGGTTCGGGCGCGGCCGGGTGGGGGGTGAGTACCTTGTGGCGGGGCTCGGCGAGGTCGCCGCGGTCCAGGTCCACGGGGGCGCCTTTGATCCCCGATCCGCCGATGTCCACTCCGAAGACGTTCATGGACACAACGTTACGAGGAAGGGCTGACCGTCACTCCCCGACGAGGGGACCTTCGCCGGATTTCCCCCAGGTCCGCCGGTCCCTCCGGAGGGGTCCGGCATCCCGCTCCCGGCCCGGTCCGTCAGTCCTCGACGAGCGACGACGCCTCGGTGCGCAGGTCGCGGCGGAGCTCCTTCGGCAGCGAGAACGTGATCGACTCCTCGGCCGCCTTGACGATCTCGACGTCCTCGAAGCCGCGCTGTGACAGCCACTCCAGGACCTCCTCGACCAGCACCTCGGGCACCGACGCGCCCGAGGTGACGCCCACGGTCGAGACGCCGTCCAGCCAGGTCTCGTCGATCTCGTGCGCGTAGTCCACGAGGTGGGCGTCGCGGGCGCCCGCGCCCAGGGCGACCTCGACGAGCCGCTTGGAGTTGGAGGAGTTCTGCGAGCCGACGACGATCACCAGGTCCGCCTCGGCACCCATCTGCTTGACCGCGATCTGGCGGTTCTGCGTGGCATAGCAGATGTCGTCGCTCGGCGGGGAGACCAGCAGCGGGAACTTGGTCTTCAGCCGGTCGACGGTCTCCATCGTCTCGTCGACGGAGAGCGTGGTCTGGGACAGCCAGACCACCCGGGACGGGTCGCGGACCTCGACCTTGTCCACGTCCTGGGGGCCGTCGACCAGGGTGATGTGGTCCGGGGCCTCGCCGGTGGTACCGATGACCTCCTCGTGGCCCTCGTGGCCGATGAGGAGGATGTCGAAGTCGTCCTTCGCGTACCGCACGGCCTCTTTGTGGACTTTCGTCACCAGGGGGCAGGTCGCGTCGATGGTGGCCAGCTTCCGCTCGGCGGCCTCCTCGTGGACGACCGGGGCAACACCGTGCGCCGAGAACATGACGATGGAGCCCTCGGGGACCTCCTCCGTCGTCTCGACGAAGATCGCGCCCTTCTTCTCCAGGGTCTGCACGACGTACTTGTTGTGGACGATCTCGTGGCGGACGTAGATCGGCGCGCCGTACTGCTCGAGGGCCTTCTCCACGGCGATCACGGCACGGTCCACGCCCGCACAGTAGCCACGGGGTGCGGCGAGGAGGACGCGGCGGGCGTTCGTTGCAGTCATGTCCCCCATCGTAAGGGCGCGCCCGACGGCCCAACGATCGCCCACAGGGCTGAGACCGGTACGGGTCCGCGACCACGCCTCGTGATCCCTTCCGAGGGGCGGGACGTACGGGACGGAGGCTCCCATGACGGGCGCCGGCACCGTCGCCGGCTCCGGGAAGGGCGCGACGCGGGGCGCGGGACCGGGCCGCACGGGACGTGGCGGTCACGGCCCGGACGCGGTCGGGCGCGCTGCCGCCGGCCCGGGAGGGGAGGAAGCGGAGTCGCCGGCCCGGCGCAGTGGGTGCGGTGCCGTCGGCCCGGGCGTGTCGGAGGCTGCCGTTACGCTCGCGGGCATGGGTCTCACTACGTCAGCCGAAGCCCCCCTGCCCGTCGGCGAGGTGTCACGGCTCATCGGGGGGTGGATCGACCGGCTCGGCGCGGTCTGGGTCGAGGGGCAGATCACCCAGCTGTCGCGCCGTCCGGGCGCCGGAGTGGTCTTCCTGACGCTGCGCGACCCGGCGTACGACATCTCGGTCAGCGTCACCTGCTACCGCCAGGTGTTCGACGCGGTCGCGGACGCCGTTGCCGAGGGCGCGCGGGTGGTCGTCCACGCGAAGCCGGAGTGGTACGCCCCGCGCGGGCAGCTCTCGCTCCGGGCCGCCGAGATAAGGCCGGTCGGTATCGGGGAGCTGCTGGCTCGACTGGAGCGGCTGAAGCGCTCCCTGGGCGCCGAGGGGCTCTTCGCACCGGACCGCAAGAAGCCGCTGCCGTTCCTGCCTCAGCTGATCGGCCTGGTCTGCGGCCGGGCCTCGGCGGCCGAGAGGGACGTGCTGGAGAACGCCCGGCGACGGTGGCCCGCCGTCCGCTTCGAGGTGCGCAACGTCGCCGTGCAGGGCGTGCGTGCGGTGCCCCAGGTGATCCAGGCGGTGAAGGAGCTGGACGAACACGCCGGCGTGGACGTGATCGTCGTGGCGCGCGGCGGTGGCAGCGTGGAGGATCTGCTGCCGTTCTCGGACGAGCAGCTGGTGCGCGCGGTCGCCGGCTGCCGTACGCCCGTGGTGTCCGCGATCGGGCACGAGCCGGACTCCCCGCTTCTCGACCTGGTGGCCGATCTGCGGGCCTCGACGCCGACCGACGCCGCGAAGAAGGTCGTCCCAGATGTCGGCGAGGAGCTGGACCGGGTGCAGGCGTTGCGGGACCGCGCGCTGAGGACGGTCCGCGGCCTGCTGGAGCGCGAGGAACGCGGCCTGCAGCACTGTCTGCACCGGCGGGTCATGGAGCATCCGCACCGGATGGTGGAGGAGCGCGAACAGGAGACGGACGCCCTGGTCGCCCGCAGCCGGCGGGTTCTGGGGCACCTGCTGGACCGCGCGGACTCCGAGCTGTCCCACACCCACGCGCGCGTCGTCGCGCTGTCGCCGGCGGCGACGCTGGAGCGGGGGTACGCGGTGCTGCAGCGCGAGGACGGCACGGTGGTGCGCGCGGCCGGCGAGGTGGCGGCGGACGAGGAGCTGCGGGCGCGGGTCGCCGAGGGCGAGTTCCGGGTCCGGGTGACGGGCGGCTGAGCGGCGCGGTGGGACGTGGCGCGGCCTCCGGCCCCGGGGGAAGCGGCCCGCGCGCGGCAGGGCCGGACGACAACAGGCGGAATTGAGGGTGGATCACATGACGGCCAGCACCGACGAGGGCGCGCTCGGCTACGAGCAGGCGCGGGACGAGCTGATCGAGGTCGTACGCCGGCTTGAGGCGGGCGGCACGACGCTGGAGGAGTCCCTGGCGCTGTGGGAGCGCGGCGAGGAGCTGGCGAAGGTGTGCCGCCGCTGGCTCGACGGCGCCCGCGCGCGGCTGGACGCGGCGCTGGCGGAGCGGGGCCAACCCCACGACGGGGCGGCGGGCGCCCCCGGGGCGGGTGCCGGTGGCGGCCGGGACGGGAGCGACGCGGCCGGCTGAGACGCCGCACCGACCACCGCCGGCGCCGCGCCGGCATCGGACGCGCCGGACGGCGGGGCGCTGCGGCCTTCACGTCCAGGGGCGGGCATAAGCACGGACCCAATTTAGTTGAACGTTGAGTTATTGAAAGTTGAGTGACTCGGCTCACCCGAAAGCTCGAATGGTTGAATCTTCATCTATTCCGGTCGTACGGTGAATGCTCAGCTTGATCCTCTTTGCTCATCGGAAGGCAAGCAGCATGTCCCTCGTTCTCGACCCCGCCGCCCAGGACCTCCTCTTCCGCGAGGCCCGCACCGCGAACACCTTCACTGACGAGCCGGTGACCGAGGAGCAGGTCCAGGCGATATACGACCTGGTCAAGTACGGTCCCACCGCCTTCAACCAGTCGCCGCTGCGGGTGGTTCTGGTCCGCTCCACCGAGGCCCGTGAGCGCCTGGTGAAGCACATGTCCGAGGGCAACCGGCCCAAGACCGCCACCGCTCCGCTGGTCGCGATCCTCGCCGCCGACAACGAGTTCCACGAGGAGCTGCCGGAGCTGTTCCCGCACTTCCCGCAGGCCAAGGACGCGTTCTTCGCCGAGCGGCCGGTCCGTGAGCGGTCCGCCGTGCTGAACGCCGCGCTCCAGGCCGCGTACTTCATCGTCGGCGTCCGCGCCGCCGGCCTGGCGGCCGGGCCCATGACGGGCCTCGACTTCGCCGGCGTGCAGAAGGAGTTCCTGGACGACGACCACACCCCGCTGATGGTCGTCAACATCGGCAAGCCGGGCGAGAGCGCCTGGTTCCCGCGTTCGCCGCGGCTGGCGTTCGACGAGGTCGTCACCACCGTCTGACCGTCGCGCCGCGCCCGGCGGGGCAGTCCGCCGCCACCGGGACGCGCCGCGGCACCAGGCCGCCGCACCGCTTCGGTGCGGCGGCCTCGCCACGCCCGAGGGACCGGTGCTCGGACCGAGGAAACCGTGCGTGGCCGGAGGGACGGTGCGTGTCGAGCGGTCCTGGCGGGCGAACCGCCCAGGTGACGACCCGGGGCCGGGGGCGAACGGCGCCCGCGGCCCGCTCGCCGCCGTGCCGATCAGGCCGGCGGCGGGCGTGCGTCCCGGAAGGACGGATCAGGAGGCCGGCGGAGTCGGCGACGGCGAGGCGCCGGACCGCGAGTCGAGCGCCGCGGCCATCTGCGCGAGCCGCTCGTACGAGGCCGTGCCCGTCACCACGGTCGTGGAGCCCTTGTCGGTGCGGACCAGAGCGTCGTACTTGGGGCCCTCCCAGCGCTGCCAGGACTCCCCGCCCACCTGTTGGGTGCGCTCGGTCAGGGCCGCCTGCTGGGTGACCTTCGGGACGTACTTCCGCGGCGCTTCCGTGGACTGCTCGACCGCCACGTACTGCCCGTCCGGGTCCAGGAACCCGATGTGCCAGGCATGGCCGTCCTCGCGCCGGAAGGTCACCGAGGTGGGCTTCCAGCCCGCGGGCAGCCCGGCGGGTGCCGCAACCGGGTAGGGTGCCGCCCGGCGTGCCGTCGTGAGTTCCACCCTGTAGTCGACGGGCTGGATCGGGTCCAGGGAGTCGTCGTGCGGAATGAAGAAGTAGATGACGCCTGCGAACGCGCAGATGACCGTCATCGACTGGATCATTCCACGCACTGTCTGGTTGCCTCGCTTGCCTGCCACCGCACTATGGTCGCATCAAGGTTGACTGCTCAAACGTGGGCCCCTCTGCTCATTTTGTCGGCGTACCGATAGAGTCGCAGCACCCTCTTCAACCGGCCGTCGTCGTACAGAAAGGTGCGCTCCGATGACCGAGAATCATCTTCCGTCCCAGCTCGAGGTCTCGCCCGAGGCCCCGGACCGCAACCTCGCCCTGGAGCTCGTCCGGGTCACCGAGGCCGCCGCCATGGCCGCCGGCCGCTGGGTCGGCCGCGGCGACAAGAACGGCGCGGACGGCGCGGCCGTCAAGGCCATGCGCACCCTCGTCAGCACCGTGTCGATGAACGGCGTCGTCGTGATCGGCGAGGGCGAGAAGGACGAAGCCCCGATGCTGTTCAACGGGGAGCGGATCGGCGACGGGACCGGCGCCGAGTGCGACATCGCCGTGGACCCGATCGACGGCACCACGCTCACCGCCAAGGGCATGCCGAACGCGATCGCGGTGCTCGCGGCCGCCGACCGCGGCACCATGTTCGACCCGTCCGCGGTCTTCTACATGGACAAGCTGGTCACCGGTCCCGAGGCCGCCGACTTCGTCGACATCAACGCCCCGGTCTCGGTGAACATCCGCCGGGTCGCCAAGGCGAAGAACTCCTCCCCCGAGGACGTCACCGTCGTCATCCTCGACCGCCCCCGCCACGAGGGCATCGTCAAGGAGATCCGCGAGACGGGCGCGCGGATCAAGTTCATCTCGGACGGCGACGTCGCCGGCGCGATCATGGCCGTGCGCGAGGGCACCGGCGTCGACATGCTGATGGGCATCGGCGGCACGCCGGAGGGCATCATCACCGCGTGCGCGATCAAGTGCCTCGGCGGCACGATCCAGGGCAAGCTGTGGCCGAAGGACGAGGAGGAGCGGCAGCGCGCCCTCGACGCCGGACACGACCTGGACCGCGTGCTCCTCATGGACGACCTGGTCAGCGGGGACAACGTGTTCTTCGTCGCGACCGGCATCACGGACGGCGAGTTGCTGCGCGGCGTGCGCTACCGCTCCGCGACCGCGACCACGCAGTCGCTGGTCATGCGCTCCAAGTCGGGCACGATCCGGCAGATCGACTCGACCCACCGGCTGTCGAAGCTGCGCGCCTACAGCGCCATCGACTTCGACCGCGCCAAGTAGGCCGCGCCCGGCAGGACACCGGACGCGGACACGAAGCGCGGAGAGGGGTGCCCCCGTTGTGCGGTGGGAGCACCCCTCTCCGCGTGTGCCCGGGTGCCGCGGTCTCCGTCAGGCCGCCGACGCCGCCTTCTTGATCTCCGTCTCGCGCCGCCGGCGACGGGCCAGGACGACCCTGCGCTCGGCCGCGGTCAGGCCGCCCCACACGCCGTACGGCTCGGGCTGGAGCAACGCGTGCTCCCGGCACTCGACCATGACCGGACAGCGGGCGCAGACCCGCTTGGCGGCGTCCTCTCGCGAGAGCCGCGCGGCCGTCGGTTCCTTGGAGGGCGCGAAGAACAGCCCGGCTTCGTCCCGGCGGCACACCGCCTCCGTGTGCCAAGGCGCGTCCTGGTCTTCCCGAGCGGCAGAACGCTGGGGCGGAACGGCTACCTGCAGGGACTGATGCGGCAGTTGCAGCACGGTCTACTCCTGACGACGGCTTCGCGAGCGAGAGACGATGCAGCAAGGCCTACCCGCTGTGCGCGCGCCTATGCACTGAGTGGCACTGGGTTCCGAACGCCGGAACTGCGGACGGCCGTTCCCACCCACCCGCCGGTCAGTGCCCCGGATGCTTGCGCAGCCGGTCGTGGAGGTCCGCGATGCGCTTGCCGCGCTTCGGCTTGGCCTCCACATTGCCGAAAACGGAATAGCCGTTGACGACCACCACCGGAGCCTCCGGGTCGGCCGCCTCCAGGGTGACGACCTCGAAGTTGCCGAAGATGCCCGTGCCGCTGCCGCGCAGCGAGATGTTCTCGGGAACGCGCACCTCCACGTTGCCGAAGATCGAGGTCGCGTTGATGACGGTGAGCCGCTGGCCGAACATCGCCTCGGTCAGGTCGATCTCGATGTTGCCGAAGAGCGAGAACGCCTGGGTCCGGGCGCCGACCCGCCAGCGGCCCTTGCGGGTGGAACTGGAGAAGACGGCGACGAGGTTCTCGGCGGGGCCGGCGGAGGCGTCGGGGTCGTACGCGTACGGGGAGGGCTCCTGACGGGGAGGCCGGTTCGCGGGGAGGTCGCGGACGATCGGCTCCAGCTCGCCGACGGTCTTTGCGCGGTAGACCGCGTCGATCCGCTCGGCGTGCTCCTCGGCGTCGAGCCGACCCTCGGCCAGGGCCTCCCGGAGGATGTCCGCGATCCTGTCGCGATCCGCGTCCGAGGCGCGGATCGCCCCGGCGGGGTCCGTGGGCACGGCGGGCGCGACCGGCTTCTGGGGCTGTCCGCGGCCGGGGGCCGCTGAATCATGCTTGTCGAGGTCCACGGCAACACCCTAGCGAAACGCGATAGATCGCGACTAGTGGCCGCGCGCGGCGCCCTCGCACCCCGTCGCCCCGTGCCGTCGTGCCGTCGTGCCGTCGTGCCGAAACGCCAGCGTGCCCGCGCCGGTGCCGGCGTCCGCGTGCTCATGCGCCGCCGCACACGATCCCGGACCGGGCACCCCGGCCCGACGGCACGGGCCCGGGCGCCCCCGGAGCCGACTGAGCCCTACCTCACAAGCCCGGACGGCGGGGGGCGTCTTACGCTTGTGGGCGCGCTGCCAATGGATGCCAGCCGCCGTCTGCCGAGTGAGGAATGGCCGCAATGCCCCCTGTCTCCCGTCCGACCCGCCCTGCGTTCGAGTACACCGATCTGCTCCCGCTGGGCGAGGACACCACGCCCTACCGCCTGGTGACCGCCGAAGGCGTCTCCACCTTCGAGGCCGACGGGCGTACCTTCCTCAAGGTCGAGCCGGAGGCGTTGCGCAAGCTCGCCGAAGAGGCCGTCCACGACATCCAGCACTACCTCCGCCCGGCGCACCTCGCCCAGCTGCGCAGGATCATCGACGACCCCGAGGCCTCGTCGAACGACAAGTTCGTCGCGCTGGACCTGCTCAAGAACGCGAACATCGCGGCCGCCGGCGTGCTCCCCATGTGCCAGGACACCGGCACGGCGATCGTCATGGGCAAGCGCGGGCAGAACGTCCTGACCGAGGGCGGCGACGAGGAGGCGCTGAGCCGCGGCATCTTCGACGCCTACACCGAGCTCAACCTGCGCTACTCGCAGATGGCCCCGCTCACCATGTGGGAGGAGAAGAACACCGGCTCGAACCTGCCCGCGCAGATCGAGCTGTACGCCACCGACGGCGGTGCGTACAAGTTCCTCTTCATGGCCAAGGGCGGCGGCTCCGCCAACAAGTCCTTCCTCTACCAGGAGACCAAGGCCGTCCTGAACGAGGCCTCCATGATGAAGTTCCTGGAGGAGAAGATCCGCTCGCTGGGCACCGCCGCGTGCCCCCCGTACCACCTGGCCGTCGTCGTCGGCGGCACGTCGGCCGAGTACGCGCTGAAGACCGCGAAGTACGCCTCCGCGCACTACCTGGACGAGCTGCCGGAGGAGGGTTCGGCCCTCGGCCACGGCTTCCGGGACAAGGACCTGGAGGAGAAGGTCTTCGAGCTGACCCAGAAGATCGGCATCGGCGCGCAGTTCGGCGGCAAGTACTTCTGCCACGACGTGCGGGTGGTGCGGCTCCCGCGGCACGGCGCCTCCTGCCCCGTGGCGATCGCCGTGTCCTGCTCCGCCGACCGCCAGGCCGTAGCGAAGATCACCGCCGAGGGCGTCTTCCTGGAGCAGCTGGAGACGGACCCGGCGCGCTTCCTGCCGGAGACGACGGACGAGCACCTCGACGAGGGCGGCGACGTCGTGAAGATCGATCTCAACCAGCCGATGGACGAGATCCTCGCCGAGCTGACCAAGTACCCGGTCAAGACCCGGCTTTCGCTCACCGGTCCGCTCGTCGTGGCCCGCGACATCGCGCACGCCAAGATCAAGGAGCGGCTGGACGCGGGCGAGGAGATGCCCCGGTACCTCAGGGACCACCCGGTCTACTACGCCGGTCCCGCCAAGACCCCGGAGGGTTACGCGTCCGGCTCCTTCGGCCCGACGACGGCCGGGCGCATGGACTCCTACGTCGAGCAGTTCCAGGCGGCGGGCGGCTCCAAGGTCATGCTGGCCAAGGGCAACCGCAGCCAGCAGGTCACGGACGCCTGCAAGGAGCACGGCGGCTTCTACCTCGGCTCGATCGGCGGCCCCGCGGCGCGCCTCGCGCAGGACTGCATCAAGAAGGTCGAGGTCGTCGAGTACGAGGAGCTCGGCATGGAGGCCGTCTGGAAGATCGAGGTCGAGGACTTCCCCGCCTTCATCGTCGTCGACGACAAGGGCGGCGACTTCTTCCAGGACCCCGCGCCCGCGCCGACCTTCACCACCATCCCGGTCCGCGGCCCCGGCCTGGCCTGAGCCCGGGTCCGGTCCGGATTCGGACGACCGGACCCGGAGGGCCCCCGGACCCGCACCGCAGCACCCGAGAGGGCCGCGCCGCTCCCCTGCGGCGGGGCCCTCTTCCGTGTCCCGCGCCGCCTCCGGGCCGCCGAGACGCGGCTCCCGGGCGGTGCCGCCTCCCCGGTCCGATGCCGTCGAGGGCTTCTACTGGCCCGTGCGCGCTCGGGAATACCCGGAACCAGGGGCGTGCTGACCGTGTTCAGGAGGTTTGAGGATGTCCGACGCGAGCGAGACCGCAGGCCGTCACAGGATCGAGTACGACTCCATGGGGGAGGTGCGGGTGCCGGAAGCCGCCAAGTGGCGGGCCCAGACCCAGCGAGCCGTGGAGAACTTCCCGGTCTCCGGACAACGGCTGGAACGCGCCCATGTGGAGGCGCTGGCCCGGATCAAGGCAGGCGCCGCCAAGGTCAACGCGGAGCTCGGCGTGCTCGACGAGGACATCGCCCGGGCCGTCCAGGACGCGGCCGCGGAGGTCGCCGAGGGCCGCTGGGACGAGCACTTCCCCGTCGACGTCTTCCAGACCGGCTCGGGGACGTCGTCCAACATGAACATGAACGAGGTCCTGGCCACCCTGGCGAGCGAGCGCCTCGGCCGCGACGTGCACCCCAACGACCACGTCAACGCCTCGCAGTCGTCCAACGACGTCTTCCCCTCCTCGATCCACATCGCCGCGACGGCGGCCGTGACGAGGGACCTGGTCCCCGCGCTGGAGCACCTGGCGTTGGCGCTGGAGCGCAAGGCCGGGGAGTTCGCCGGTGTGGTGAAGTCCGGCCGTACGCACCTGATGGACGCGACACCGGTCACTCTCGGCCAGGAGTTCGGCGGCTACGCGGCGCAGATCCGGTACGGGATCGAACGGCTGAACGCGTCGCTGCCCCGGCTGGCCGAACTCCCGCTCGGCGGTACGGCGGTGGGCACGGGCATCAACACACCGCCCGGGTTCCCGGCGGCGGTCATCGCCGAGGTGGCACGGACGACCGGGCTGCCGCTGACCGAGGCGCGCAACCACTTCGAGGCACAGGGCGCCCGGGACGGGCTGGTCGAGACGAGCGGCCAGTTGCGGACGATCGCCGTCTCGCTCACCAAGATCTCGAACGATCTGTGCTGGATGGCGAGCGGGCCGCGCACCGGGCTCGCCGAGATCCGGCTGCCCGACCTCCAGCCGGGTTCCTCGATCATGCCGGGCAAGGTCAACCCGGTCGTCCCCGAGGCCGTCCTCATGGTGGCCGCCCAGGTCATGGGCAACGACACGACGGTCGCGGTGGCGGGCGCGGCGGGCAACTTCGAGCTGAACGTGATGCTCCCGGTGATGGCCAAGAACCTGCTGGAGTCGGTGCGGCTGATCGCGAACGCGTCCCGGCTGCTCGCCGACCGCACGGTGGACGGCATCACGGCGGACGAGGAACGGGCCCGCGAGTACGCCGAGTCGTCCCCCTCCGTCGTCACCCCGCTCAACAAGTACATCGGGTACGAGGAGGCCGCGAAGGTCGCCAAGAGGTCGCTGACCGAGCGGAAGACGATCCGTGAAGTGGTGCTGGAGGGCGGGTACGTGGAGCGCGGCGCGCTCACGCTCGAGCAGTTGGACGAGGCGCTGGACGTGCTGCGGATGACCCACCCCTGAGGTGCTCGCCGGGGCGGGGCGAACCCCCCGCGGTCCGCCCCGTCGCGACGCCCTGGGCGGCACCTAGTGCCGCGTCAGGCAACGTTCGCCCCGTCGCGACGCCCGGCACGGCGACTCGCGGCGTCGCCGAATCAACCGAGTAGGCCCACTACGAGGCCGATCCGGCGCCTTGCGATCCTTCCCCTCGGCCCGGAGGGCCGGGGGAGACCCCGTGCACCGGACGCCGCTCCTTGACGGGCAAACCTTGCCTGACCCGGCACTAGGATCTCCGCATGACGGGATCGGCGGGCTCTGAGCACTGGGCGCCGGGGGAGCAGATCCTCTGGCGGTATCGCGGCAACGGCTCCTCCGACGTGCACATCTGCAGACCCGTGACCGTGGTCCGGGACACCGACGAGTTGCTGGCGGTGTGGATGGCCCCGGGCACCGAGTGCGTGAAACCGGCACTCGCCGACGGGACGCCCGTGCACCACGAACCGCTCGCCACGCGGTACACGTCACCCCGGACGACCGTGCGCGCCCGCTGGTCCGGAACGGGCGTGCTGAAACTCGCCAGACCCGGCGACGCCTGGTCGGTGTGGCTCTTCTGGGAACAGGGCTGGCAGTTCAGGAACTGGTACGTGAACCTGGAGGAACCGCATCTGCGTTGGTCCGGCGGGATCGACTCCGAGGATCACTTTCTGGACATCGCCGTGCGGCCGGACCGCAGCTGGCAGTGGCTGGACGAGGACGAGCTCGAACAGGCGTGCACGGCCGGACTGATGGGCGAGGAGAAGGCGCGGCGGGTGCGTGCGGCCGGGCTGGAGGCGGTCGAGGTGATCGGCGACTGGGGCCCGCCGTACTGCGACGGTTGGGAGGGCTGGCGGCCCGACCCGCGCTGGCCCGTACCGGAGCTTCCGGCCGACTGGAATCGGACCCCCGCACCCACGTCCGCATGACGACGCCGTGAGACCCTTGATGCGCCCCCGGGGTTCAAACGTAGGATCGTCCTCCGCAAGGCCACATGGCATCAACGATTGAGCGCAGCACAAAAACTGACCGTAAGTCATCACAAGGGGGACTGAACCGTGCCGGATGTGTGCCCGGATCTCCCCCGATCTGTCGATGCCTCGCCCGGATTGGGTATGGGCTATATCGACCACCCAGGGGCGTTGCCGTCCCGGGCCCGGGGCGTGTTCGCCCGATGGCCCCGGGAACCGCGGCGCAGCCAAGATCGTCACCGCCCCCGGAGGCGTACAGCGGCACCCGAGGCGCCGGGACCCGCCGTGCCGGTCGTGCCGTGCCCGGCAGGATCGGCAGGACGGTCCCCAGCCTCGCACCACCGGCCCGGACGGACGGAATCCCAGGCGTGACGGAGCACCCCACCTCCCACGAAGGCCGGCAGCCCGTGGCTGCCCGGCCGCAGGAGCGCACCCGGCCGCGGCAGGCCGCCGCCGCCCCCCTGCCGGCCGCGGCCACCGCGGTCCCGCCGCAGCCGCCCGCGCCCCCGGAGCCGCCGCAGGATCCCGCGGGCTTGGCGCGCCGCGAGGGCGACCGGCTGCGTTTCGTCGGGGCGGCGACCCGGCGGATCGCCCGCGGAATAGACCTGGACGAGATCGTGCTCGGGCTGTGCCGGGCCACGGTGCCCACGTTCTCCGACGCGATCCTGGTGTACCTGCGGGATCCGCTGCCCGTTGGCGACGAGCGGCCGGTGGCGCCGTTCGTGCTGCGGCTCCGCCGGACCGACAGGTTGCGTTTGACCGACGAGGACACCGACGGCGCCCTGGTCGGCGGCGCCCAGGTGCCGGTGCTCGGCACCCCGGCGGACACGGCTCCGGCCGCCGAGCTGTGCGAGGTGATCGCCGGCGGTGCGCTCGCGGAGGTGCTGCGGGGTGTGCGTCCGGTCTTCGGCGACTCGGCCGCCGCCCGGGCCGCACTGCCCGAACTACTGGGCGACGGCAAGACCCTGCCCGCGGGGCAGCGGGCGGTCCTGGCCCCGCTGCGCGGCCGGCGCAGGGTCACCGGCGCCGCGATCTTCCTGCGGCGTCCGGACCGGCCGGCCTTCGAGCCGGACGATCTGCTCGTGGCCGCCCAGCTGGCGACGCACACCGCGCTCGGCATCGACAAGGCGGTCCTGTACGGCCGTGAGGCGTACATCGCGGACGAGCTGCAGCGCACGATGCTGCCCGAGGGACTGCCGCAGCCGACCGGCGTACGGCTGGCCTCGCGCTATCTCCCGGCCGCGGAGACGGCCCGGGTCGGCGGCGACTGGTACGACGCCATCCCGCTGCCCGGCAGCCGGGTCGCGCTGGTCGTCGGCGACGTCATGGGCCACTCGATGACCTCGGCCGCGATCATGGGCCAACTGCGGACGACAGCCCAGACCCTCGCCGGTCTGGACCTGCCGCCGCAGGAGGTGCTGCACCACCTCGACGAGCAGGCGCAGCGGCTCGGCACCGACCGCATGGCGACCTGCCTGTACGCGGTCTACGACCCGGTGTCGCACCGGATCACGATCGCCAATGCCGGACATCCGCCGCCGATACTGCTGCACCTCGGCGGCCGGGCGGAGGTCCTGCGGGTGCCGCCGGGCGCCCCCATCGGCGTGGGCGGGGTGGACTTCGAGGCCGTGGAGCTGGACGCGCCCGCCGGGGCGACGCTGCTGCTGTACACGGACGGGCTGGTGGAGTCGCGGCTCCGGGACGTGTGGACCGGGATCGAACAGCTGAGGGAGCGGTTGGCCGCGACGGCGCAGCTCACCGGCCCCGACCACTCGCCGCCGCTGGAGGCGCTCTGCGACGACGTGCTGGACATGCTCGGCCCGGGCGACCGGGACGACGACATCGCGCTGCTCGCGGCACGTTTCGACGGGATCGCTCCGAGTGACGTCGCCTACTGGTTCCTGGAGCCGGAGGACTCCGCCCCCGGCCGGGCCCGCCGGCTGGCCCGCAGGGCGCTGGCACGATGGGGCCTGGAGGAACTGTCCGACTCGGTGGAACTGCTGGTCAGCGAGGTGGTGACCAATGCCGTTCGGTACGCGGAGCGGCCGGTGACCCTGCGGCTCCTGCGCACCGACGTGCTGCGGTGCGAGGTCGGCGACGACTCCCCGCAGCTGCCCCGCCAGCGGCGGGCCCGGGACACGGACGAGGGCGGCCGCGGGCTGTTCCTGGTGAACCGGCTGGCCAGACGGTGGGGGGCGACACGGCTGTCCACGGGCAAGGTCGTCTGGTTCGAGCTGTCCACCCAGGCGTGACCGTATCTGGACCAATCCTGGATCTGGTCCCAATGTTGCCGACTTCGCATGTGAGGAGTTGACTGGGGCACACGGCCGAAGCGACCACATTCCCCTCGATGGACGGGAGGACGCTCGTGACCGAGTCACCCCCCAAGGCTTCGTACACGACGAGCAACCACGGCATTCCCGTGGAGAGCGACGAGCACTCGCTGACCGTGGGACCGGACGGCCCGATCCTTCTGCAGGACCACTACCTGATCGAGAAGATGGCCCAGTTCAACCGGGAACGGGTCCCCGAGCGGGTGGTCCACGCCAAGGGCTCCGGCGCGTACGGCTTCTTCGAAGTCACCAACGACGTCAGCCAGTTCACCAAGGCCGACCTGTTCCAGCCGGGCAGGCGCACCGAGATGCTGGCCCGGTTCTCCACGGTCGCCGGTGAGCAGGGTTCCCCGGACACCTGGCGCGACCCGCGCGGCTTCGCGCTGAAGTTCTACACCGGGCAGGGCAACTACGATCTGGTCGGCAACAACACGCCGGTCTTCTTCGTGCGCGACACGATCAAGTTCCAGGACTTCATCAGGTCGCAGAAGCGCCACCCGGCCACCGGGTTGCGCGACAACGACATGCAGTGGGACTTCTGGACCCTCTCCCCCGAGTCGGCGCACCAGGTCACCTGGCTGATGGGCGACCGGGGCATCCCCAAGACCTACCGCCACATGAACGGCTACGGATCGCACACCTACATGTGGATCAACGGTGCCGGTGAGCGGTTCTGGGTGAAGTACCACTTCAAGACCGACCAGGGCATCGACTTCCTCACGCAGGAGGAGGCCGACGAACTCGCCGGTTCCGACGCGGACCGGCACCGGCGCGATCTGTACGACTCGATCGAGGCCGGGAACGCGCCCTCATGGACCCTGAAGGTCCAGGTCATGCCGTTCGAGGACGCCGCGGACTACCGGTTCAACCCCTTCGACCTGACGAAGGTGTGGCCGCACGGGGACTACCCGCTGATCGACGTGGGCCGGATGACGCTGAACCGGAACCCGGAGGACTACTTCATCCACATCGAGCAGGCCGCCTTCGAACCGTCGAACATGGTTCCGGGCATCGGCCCCTCGCCGGACAAGATGCTGCTCGGCCGGCTGTTCTCGTACCCGGACACCCACCGGTACCGGATCGGCCCCAACTACGCGCAACTGCCGCCCAACCGGCCGCACGCGCCGGTGAACTCGTACGCCAAGGACGGCCCGATGCGCTACGCGCCGTCCTACGCCGCGCGGCCCTACGCCCCGAACTCCTACGGCGGCCCGGCCGCCGACTTCGCGCGCTTCGGCGACCCCGCGGGGTGGGCGACGGCCGGTGAGATGGTGCGTGAGGCGTACAAGTTGCACCGCGAGGACGACGACTGGGGCCAGGCGGGGACGATGGTCCGCAACGTCCTGAACGACGCCGCCCGTTCACGGCTGGTGTCGAACGTCAGCGGCCATCTGAAGCAGGGCGTCTCACGACCGGTGCTGGACCGGGCGGTGCAGTACTGGCGCAACGTCGACAAGGAGATCGGCGACCGGATCTCCAAGGAGGTCAACGGAGGCTGACCGCCCGCCTCCGTGCGGACCACACGGAAGGCCCGGCGCTCCGGCGCCGGGCCTTCCCGGGTCTGGCGGCCCCCGTGTCCCGAGGGCTGTCCCACGGTTCCCCCGGGGGACAGCCCTCAGGTGTTCTGGGGCCGGGGCGGCCGCGCGCCGGACGTCGTCCCCGCCGTCGTCCCGTCCGTGGTGCCGGAATCGGTTCCGCCGTCGCTCTCGCCGCCCTCCGTGGTGCCGGAGTCGGTCCCGCCGCCCTCGGTGGTACCGCTGTCGGTGCCCTCCGTGGTGCCCGTCGAGTCGCCCGGCCCCGTGGACTCGTCGTCCGACTGCGACGGATCGGGTGAGTTGCTCGGCCGGTCGTCCGGCTGCTCCGACTGCGACGGCTCGTCCGAGGGCTCCTCCGGCTCCTCGCTCTCGGAGGGCGACCCGCTCGGACTCGCCGGGAGCTCCTCCTGCACCGGCTCCAGGAGATCCAGGTCGAACCGCTCGTCCGAGCCGCCGCCGAGCGCACCGGTCGTGTACTGCTGCCAGATCAGGGCCGGCACGCCACCGCCGTTGGCGCGGCCCTCGTTGACGGTGTCGGTCAGGGTGACCTGGCGGCCCTTGGCGTCCTCTCCGAACAGGCCGACGGCGGTCACCAGTTCGGGCGTGTACCCCACGAACCAGGCCGAGCGGTTGTTCTCCGAGGTGCCGGTCTTGCCGGCCGCGGAGTAGTCGCCCTGGGCGTTGCGCCCGGAGCCGTTCCGCACCACGCCGGTCATGGCCTGGGTCACGGTGTCGGCGGCCTCCCGGCTGATGACGCGGTCACCGCCCTCGGGCGCGGCTCCCGCCTCGCGGGTCCGGTGCTTGACGTCCTTCACGATCGACGGCACGACCTGCTCGCCGTGGTTGTCGAGGGTCGCGTAGACCGCTGCCATGTCCCAGGTCGAGGCGCCCATCGTGCCGAGCGACATCGCCGGCCGCACCGGCCAGCCCTCGCCGTCGTGCATCCCGAGGCCGACCGCGGTCTCCTTCACCTTGCCGGGGCCGACGTCCACGATCATCTGGGCGTACACCGAGTTGATCGAGCTGTTGGTGGCTCTCTGGACGGTGACGGGGCCGTAGCTGCGGTCGTCCTCGTTCTCCGGCGCGAAGGGCGTGTCGCTGCCCTCCACCGGGCGCTTGCTGTTGCCGTCGTAGATCGTGCCGAGGCCGATCCGCCGGCCGTCCTGGGTCTCGGCCCCGTTCTCCAGTGCGGAGGCGAGCACGACGGGCTTGAACGTGGACGCGGGCTGGTAGTCGCGCCGGGTGGCGTTGGAGATCCAGTGCTCGGTCGCGCCGACCCCGCCGTACAGGGCGACGACCTTGCCGGTCTTCGGGTCGACGGAGGTCGCCCCCGCCTGGACGGTCGCGTCGCGCGTGTCGCCCTCGCGGTCGAGCTTCTCCTCCAACTGCTCGCCGACGGCCTCGACGAGGGCGTCCTGGCGCTTCTTCTCGATGCTGAGCGTGATCGTCCAGCCGCCGGCCTCGATCTGGTCCTCGCTGACGCCGCGCCTGGCGAGTTCGGCGTTGGCCGCCTTGACGAGGTATCCGGTCTGCCCCTCCATGCCCGGGGCCGCCTTCGGCTTCTTCGGCACGGGGAACGTGAGGGCCGAACGCGCCGACGCGTCCAGCCAGTTCTCCCCGACCATGTTGTCCAGGACGTAGTTCCAACGCTCGGTCACCAGCTTCCTGCCGGTCGGCGAGGCCACCGCCCAGTCGTACTGGCTGGGGGCCTGGAGCAGGGCGGCGAGATAGGCGCCCTCGGCGACGGTCAGCTTCTGGGCGTCCTTGCGGTAGTACGCCTGGGCCGCGGCCTGGATGCCGTAGGCGCCGCGCCCGTAGTAGCTGGTGTTCAGGTAGCCGGCGAGGATCTCGTCCTTGTCCTTCTGCTGGTCCACCTTCAGCGAGATCACCAGCTCCTTGAGCTTGCGGGTGACCGTCTGGTCCTGGTTCAGGTAGTAGTTCTTGACGTACTGCTGGGTGATCGTGGAGCCACCCTGCTTGCCCCCGCCGGTCAGGGTGTTGAAGACACCACGCGCGGTTCCCTTCAGGTCGACGCCGGAGTCCTTGTAGAAGGTCTTGTTCTCGGCGGCGACGAAGGCCTTCTCGACCTCGTCCGGGATCTTGTCCAGGCCGACGATCTCGCGGTTGACGGAGCCGGTACGGGCCAGGATGGAGCCGTCGCTGTACTTGTAGACGTTGCTCTCCTTCTCGGCCTGCGCGTTGGCCGTGGGGACCGGCACCAGCAGGTAGACGATGAAGAGCGCGCCCATGCCAAGCAGGCAGAGGGTGAAGAAGGTGCCCAGCAGCTTCCGCCAGGTGAAGAAGCGCCGTATCCCCCCGGCCTTGCCCGCCCGGCGCGCGTCGCGCTGCCGGGTTCTCCGCGCTTCCGCTCGGCCCATCGCTTCGTCGCTCCGCTCTCTGTTCCGCGCTCGTCGTTGGTCGTTGGTCTTTGGTCGTGCCGTACCCCGGCGTTCTTCGCCAGATCAGCTCAGAAAGCTAACACCGGTCGTACAGACAAAGGACCACCGATCCGGTCTTTTCCGGACGTGACAATCAGCACCCGTCTCACAAGGAACCGACTCACGAGGGGTGCACAGGGTTGCCGGTTCAGATAATGTGTAATCACATTGCTAGCTAGTCGGGCCGCCGGTGCGGCCCGCGGAACGGGGGACGAGAATGCCCGCGACCAGCACATCCCTGCGCCACGACGACGCACCCGAGATGCCCGCACCGAAGGTCAGGGAGTTCGCCGCGCACAGCATCGGCGGCGGCCTGGCACTGCTCCTCGCCCTGGCCGGACTCGCGGCCGGCGTCGCACTGATCGTGACGGGCCCCACAGCGACGGCGACGGCCGCCGCGGTCGCACTGGTCGTGCTCGGAGTCGTCGTGGTGGGCGCCTCCGCCCTCTCGATGTGCGGACTCAACATGATCGCGCCGGGCGAGGCACGGGTGGTGCAGCTCTTCGGCCGCTACCGGGGCACGATCCGCACGGACGGACTGCGCTGGGTCAACCCGCTGACCACCCGGGCGAAGATCTCGACCCGGATCCGCAACCACGAGACCGCGGTGCTCAAGGTCAACGACGCCTACGGCAACCCGATCGAGCTCGCCGCGGTGGTCGTGTGGAAGGTCGAGGACACCGCACAGGCGACGTTCGAGGTGGACGACTTCCGGGAGTTCGTCTCCACCCAGACCGAGGCGGCGGTGCGGCACATCGCGATCGAGTACCCGTACGACGCTCACGACGAGGACGGCCTGTCGCTGCGCGGCAACGCCGAGGAGATCACCGAGAAGCTCGCCCTGGAACTGCGCGCACGGGTCGAGGCCGCGGGCGTCCACATCGTCGAGTCCCGCTTCACCCACCTCGCGTACGCACCCGAGATCGCCTCGGCCATGCTCCAGCGCCAGCAGGCGGGGGCCGTGGTCGCCGCCCGCCGGCAGATCGTGGACGGTGCGGTCGGCATGGTGGAGACCGCGCTGTCGAGGATCGCCGAGGAGGGCCTCGTGGAGCTGGACGACGAGCGCAAGGCCGCGATGGTGTCGAACCTGATGGTGGTGCTCTGCGGGGACCGCGCCGCACAGCCCGTCCTGAACACGGGCACGCTCTACCAGTGACCCCTCCCGAACGGAAACAGGTGCTTCTGCGGCTCGACCCGGCGGTGTACGAGGCGCTGGCACGCTGGGCATCGGACGAGCTGCGCAGCGCCAACGCGCAGATCGAGTTCCTGCTGCGCCGGGCACTGTCGGAGTCGGGCCGTCTGCCCGGCGGCGTCAGGCCCATCCCCCGCCGCGGACGGCCGCCGAAGGCACCGCCCGAGGAGTAGCCGGGGCCGTCTCCGCAGGGCGCCCGCCGTTCGGAGACCGCCGGCCGGCGAGGCGGCCGCGCGGGAGCGGAGCCCCGGAACGGAAGAGGGTGACGACGCCGGCGGCAGGCCGTCGACCGGGCCGGCCGCGCCATGACGGGCGTCGGTGTCGTCGCGGCGCCCCCGGTGACGCTCCTCAGCCTGCCGGCGCCGCTCCGGCCGATGCGACCGGAAGGGCGGAGGCGGCGAGCCCGCCGTCGTGGAGCACGCGCACCGGGAGGTCCCCCAGCGCTTCCCGGAGCGCGCCGGCGAACTGCTCGAACTCGCCCTGGCGGGCCGCTCCCGTGCGCATCGCCAGGGCGACGCGGCGGGCCGGGGCCGGGTCCGCGAAGTAGCCGGTGGCCAGGGCCGGATTGCGGCCGGTCTCGACCTGGACGGCGGTGTGCGGGAGGAGGGTGACGCCCAGTCCGCCCGCGACCAGCTGGACCAGCGTGGACAGCCCGGCGGCCGTGGTGGTGACCGGCGCCCCCTCGGCGCGGCCCGCCTCCCGGCAGATGTCGAGGGCCTGGTCGCGCAGGCAGTGGCCCTCGTCGAGCAGCAGCAGCGGGAGCTCCCGGAGCGCGTCGCGCGGAATGCCCTCGCGGCCGCCGAGCCAGTGGTCGTCGTGCGTCACCAGCACGAAGTCCTCGTCGAACAGCGGCAGTTCCGTCACCCCGGGCACCCCGAGGGGGACGGCGAGGAGCAGCAGGTCGAGCCGGCCAGCCGAGAGCCCCTCCAGCAGCGACGACGTCTGCTCCTCGTGGACCTGGAGGTCCAGTTCCGGGTAGCGCTCGTGGACCAGCCGCAGCACGCTCGGCAGCAGGTACGGCGCGACGGTCGGGATCACCCCGAGCCGGAGCACCCCGGTGAACGGCGCGCGTACCGCCTCGGCCTCCTCCAGCAGTTCGCCGACGGCGTCGAGGACCGCCTTGGTCCGGACCGCCAGCCGCTCACCCGCGGACGACAGGAGGACCTTCCGCGTCGTACGCTCCAGCAGCTGGACACCCAGTGCCTCCTCCAGCGCCGACACGGCCCCGGACAGCGCGGGCTGGCTCATCCCGATTGCGGCGGCCGCGTCCCGGAAGTGCAGATGCTCGGAGACGGCGGCGAAGGCGCGAAGCTGAGCGAGGCTGGGCTGCTTGCCCCGATTCGACCCATTCTTCGCCACCACTGATAAGCACCTCCGATCACGGCGACCCAGTCTAGCTATTTCTTTGATCAATGCACTCTGTGCCAGGGTGGGGATCCGTCCAACCCCCCGGAGGCCCTCACGAGGGGCTTCCTGTTGCAAGGAGAGCGCGTGCTCACTGTCGGTGACCAGTTCCCCACCTTCGAACTGACCGCCTGCGTCTCGCTGGAGAGCGGCCAGGAGTTCGAGCAGATCACCCACAAGTCCTACGAGGGCAAGTGGAAGGTCGTCTTCGCGTGGCCCAAGGACTTCACCTTCGTCTGCCCCACCGAGATCGCCGCGTTCGGCAAGCTGAACGACGAGTTCGCCGACCGCGACGCCCAGGTCCTCGGCTTCTCCGGCGACTCCGAGTTCGTCCACCACGCCTGGCGCAAGGACCACGACGACCTGCGTGACCTGCCCTTCCCGATGATGGCCGACTCCAGGCACGAGCTGATGCGCGACCTCGGCATCGAGGGCGAGGACGGCTTCGCCCAGCGCGCCGTCTTCATCGTCGACCCGAACAACGAGATCCAGTTCACGATGGTGACCGCCGGTTCCGTCGGCCGTAACCCCAAGGAGGTCCTGCGGGTCCTCGACGCCCTGCAGACCGACGAGCTCTGCCCCTGCAACTGGACCAAGGGCGAGACCACCCTCGACCCGGTCAAGCTGCTGGCCGGTGAGTGAGCATGGCGCTCGATGAGCTGAAGTCCGCCCTGCCGGACTACGCCAAGGACCTGAAGCTGAACCTCGGTTCGGTGATCGGCAACAGCGACCTCCCGCAGCAGCAGCTGTGGGGCACCGTCCTGGCCTGCGCGATCGCCTCCCGCTCGCCGATCGTGCTGCGCGAGCTCGAGCCCGAGGCCAAGGCCAACCTGTCCGGCGAGGCGTACACCGCCGCCAAGTCGGCCGCCGCGGTCATGGCGATGAACAACGTCTTCTACCGGACCCGGCACCTGCTGTCGGACCCCGAGTACGGGACGCTGCGCGCCGGTCTCCGGATGAACGTCATCGGCAACCCCGGTGTCGAGAAGACCGACTTCGAGCTGTGGTCGCTGGCCGTCTCCGCGATCAACGGCTGCGGCCAGTGCCTGGACTCCCACGAGCAGGTGCTCCGCAAGGCGGGCGTCGAACGCGCCGTCGTCCAGGAGGCCTTCAAGATCGCCTCGGTGATCCAGGCCGTCGGGACCACGCTGGACGCGGAAGCCGTTCTGGCCGAGTAGTGACGTCCCGGCCGGACGGCCGGACGTGAGGAGGGCGCCCCGCCCGGCTGCGTGCCGGGCGGGGCCCTCCTCGTACACGGGGTTCCGCAGATCGCCGCCCGGACCGCGGACGCCACCGTCGCGCCGCCGAGCGCCCACAGCCACGGCCTCCGGGGTCGCGCGGGCCGACGCTCGTCACCGGACACGGTCCCGCCCGCACGGCGACGGTCTGACCCGTGCTCGGGGGCGGGGGACCGGCCCCGCGCACCGATTCGGGCGGAATGTCACGTGCGTTCCTCGTCCTCCGGGGGCGAGGACTCGGGCTTCGGCGCGGTCGGGGGCGCGGTCGGGGGCGGGGGCGGGGACGGGGCGAGGTCCATCACCGTCGCCCCGTGCGGAGCGGGACCGATCCGGCTCACCTGGCCCCGGCCGTACGCACGCAGATAGGTGACCACCGTGTTCGTGACCGCGACCAGTGGCACCGCGACCACCGCGCCGCCGATTCCGGCCGTCAGACCTCCGGTGGCGACGGCGAGGACGACGGCCAGCGGATGGACGCGGACCGCGCGGCCGAGGATGAACGGCTGCAGCACGTGCCCCTCGATCTGCTGCACGGCGAGCACCACCAGCAGCACCGTGAGGGCGGTGAACACACCCTGGGTGACCAGTGCGACGACGACCGCGAGGGCCCCCGACACGACCGCACCCACGAGGGGGATGAAGGAGAACAGGAAGATGAAGACGGCGAGCGGAACGGCCAGCGGCACATCGAGGAAGTAGATGCCCAGTCCGATGAAGATGGCGTCGATGAGGGCGACCACCACCGTGCCCCGCACGTACGCCGTCAGCGTCCGCCAGGCGCGCGGGCCGGCACCGGCGACACCCGGGCGGGCCGCCGAGGGGACCAGCTTCAGGGTCCACTGCCAGATCCGCTTCCCGTCGTAGAGCAGGAACAGGGTCGAGAACAGCGCCAGCAGCATCCCGGTGAGGATCTCCACCATCACGCTCACGCCCTCGAGACCGGCGGAGGTGATCTCCTGTGTGTTGGTGCCGATGGTGTCCTGGAGGTTGTTCGCGATGTCGTTGATCTGGCGCTCGGTCACATGGAACGGGCTGTTGAGCAGCCAGCGCTTGAGCTCCTCGATACCGTCCTTGACCCGGTCGGCGACGTTGTCGAGGTTGTCCATCACCTGCCAGACGACGAACCAGCCGACGAGGCCGATGACGACGAAGCCCAGGATCGCCGTGACGGCCGTGGCGAGCCCGCGCGGCAGGCCGAACCCCCGCAGACGGGCCACGGTCGGCTGCAGCAGCGCGGTGACCAGCAGGGCCGCGACGAAGGCGAGCACGACGAGTTGGACCGCGCCGATGACACGCATCAGCACCCAGAGCGTTCCGGCCAGGACCAGCAGCCGCCAGCCCGCCTCGGCCGCGACCCTCATGCCCCAGGGAATGGCCTCGACCGGATGGGGCCTCACCGGAACGGCCGGGGCGTACGCGGGCGGCGGCGGGACGTGCTCGGGCGGGTTCACGGCGCCGAGATCGCCGTCACCCATGCCGTTGCCGTTGCCCGCGGCCGCGGCCCGGCGCTCCTCCAACCGTGCCCCGAGCCGGGACAGTCCGGCCCCCAGCCGGCCCAGCCAAGCTGGCGTCTTCGACATCTCGTGCTTCCCTCTCCCCCCAAGGTCCGCCCCGACCGTACACGCACCGAGCCCCCCACCGTCGGACGGTGAGGGGCTCAGCGGAGTCGAGCAGCCGGAACTCCCGGGAATCCGGGGCCCGGTCGGTACCGGTTGTCCGTCTGGTACCGGCCGTCGGGCCGGTACCGATGGTCGGCCTAGTACCAGTTGTTGGCCTGCCAGAACGACCAGGCACCGCAGGGGCTGCCGTACCGGTCGTTCATGTAGTTGAGGCCCCACTTGATCTGGGTCGCGGGGTTCGTCTGCCAGTCCGCGCCGGCGGACGCCATCTTGGAACCCGGCAGCGCCTGGACGAGGCCGTAGGCACCGGAGGACGGGTTCTGGGCCCGGTAGTTCCAGCTGGACTCGTGGTCCACGATGTTGCTGAAGCACTGGAACTGGTCACCGGGGACCATCTGGCGGGCCATCGCCTGGACTTCGGAGACGCTGTACGAGGACTGCGTCGCGAAGCTGGAGGCGTCACGGACGGCGGAGCGGCTGGCGCGCTCCTCGGCCTCCTTGGCCTCGGCCTCGCGCTGGGCCTTCTCCTCGGCGGCTTCCTTCTTCGCCTCGGCGTCCTTGGCGGCCTGGAGGCGAGCCGCCTCCTCGGCGGACTTCCTCGCGGCCGCGTCGGCGGCGGCCGCCTGCGCGTCGGCCTGCTGGGTCAGGGATGCGACCTGAACCTGGGCCTGCTCACCGACGGGGATGTCCGCGAGGAGCGTCGCGTCTGCCGCGGTCGTCTCCAGGTTGTCGCCGTTCGCGGGCACGGTGTTGCCCGAGGCAACACCCACGACAGCGCCGACAGTGGTGACTGCGGTGGCGGACGCCACTGCGAATCCCCGGACCGAGATCCGGCTCACACGGTTTCCTTCCAGCATCGCCCGCACAGGTGACCTCGCGGGCGCGATCGTGCCCCTGACACTGGCACTCCCTCTTGCTAGGTCACGGGAGGCACGGGCCCGGTGGGCGCTCCCTTGCGGGAGTGCCGCGTGGTGCTCGGGCGGCATACGGCGGCGTCTGTGGAGTTGTGTGCTGCCGCACCCCTGAGGGTGCGGCTGTGCCGTATGCGGGGCCTGACGGAACCCAGACTCTGCCGGAAGCCGATACCGCAAGGCAATTCATGGCTGCGTGTGAAAGCTCACACCTCGTTTGTCCCAGGAGTTTCTTGGAAAGGGCGGCACGACACGACGCCGCCCGGCTAAGCTCCTTCGCTTCACCGGGCGGCGTCAACTCCCAAGTCGGGCAGGTCCTGTCAGATCGGTCCGTCCTCCAGCATTTCGGTCACCAGCGCGGCGATCTGCGAGCGCTCGGACCGGGTGAGCGTGACGTGCGCGAAGAGCGGATGGCCCTTCAGCTTCTCCACGACGGCGACGACCCCGTCGTACCTCCCGACACGCAGATTGTCCCGTTGTGCCACGTCATGGGTCAGGACCACCCGCGAGTTGGCCCCGATACGAGACAGAACGGTCAGGAGGACGTTCCGCTCCAGGGACTGGGCCTCGTCGACGATGACGAACGCATCGTGCAGCGAGCGCCCGCGGATGTGGGTCAGCGGCAGCACCTCGAGCATGCCCCGGCCCAGGACCTCCTCGATGACCTCGCGACCTGCCACCGCGGAGAGCGTGTCGAAGACCGCCTGCGCCCAAGGGCTCATCTTCTCGGCCTCGGTGCCGGGCAGATAGCCCAGCTCCTGCCCGCCCACCGCGTACAGCGGCCGGAAGACCATCACCTTCTGGTGCTGCCTGCGCTCCAGGACGGCCTCCAGACCGGCACAGAGCGCGAGCGCGGACTTGCCGGTGCCCGCCCGGCCGCCCATGGAGACGATGCCGACGTCCGGGTCGAGCAGCAGATCGAGGGCGATGCGCTGTTCGGCGCTGCGGCCGCGGATCCCGAAGGCCTCGCGGTCGCCGCGGACCAGCCGGACGTTTCCGTCGGAGGCGACCCGACCGAGGGCCTTGCCCCGCTCCGACTGGAGGACGAGCCCGGTGTGGACGGGCAGATCGGACGCCTCCGGAACGTACAGGCGTTCCTCCTCGAAGAGGATGTCCACCTGTTCCGCGGACAGGGCAAGTTCGGACATACCGGTCCAACCGGAATCCGTGACCGCGAGCTCCGCGCGGTACTCCTCGGCGAGCAGGCCGACGGAGGACGCCTTGATGCGCAGCGGCAGGTCCTTGGACACGACGGTGACGTCGTACCCCTCTGCCTGGAGGTTACGTGCCACCGCGAGGATCCGTGAGTCGTTGTCACCCAGCCGGTAGCCGGCGGGAAGCACCCCGGGGTCCGAGTGGTTGAGCTCGACGCGCAGCGTGCCGCCGAGGTCGCCCAACGGGAGGGGTGCGTCCAGGCGGCCGTACCGGACCCGGTAGTCGTCGAGCAGGCGCAGCGCCTGCCGGGCGAAGTAACCGAGCTCCGGGTGGTGCCTCTTGGCCTCCAACTCCGTCACGACGACGATCGGGAGCACGACCTCGTGCTCGTCGAAACGCGAGACGGCATTGGGGTCGGCCAGCAGGACGCTGGTGTCGAGAACGTAGGTGCGCCTGTCGGACATGCGGCGCTTTGTGCTGTTCACCACGGAAGGACGTACCCCCTCGGCTGAGATCGGGGTGCGACGGCGTCGCGTACTTGGGGTCTCCCCGCCGAACGGCAGGGGACAGGACCGGTCTCCGGCCACGATGCACGGGCCGGGCACCGGCCCCCCGTTCCTTCCGTGCTGGCCGCACGGTCGTCCTGGCGCAAAGGGCCTCCCGGGCGAGCGGCTCGGTGCCGCGCGCTGCAGAACGGCATCCGGAGCGGGTGTCCGGATGTCGACCTGTCAGGGATATTCCCTCGAACAAGCAAGGCCATGCCATGGCATATGACGACGCGTCGATGAACATGCGGTGACCACGCCCGGGACCGCACCCACGGACACGCGAACACCACCCGATCGGCCCCTTGCTCCAGGGCCGAACGTGCGACCGGTCGTCAAGATCCCGCCACCCCGCCCGCGGAACCCACCGCGGTGCGGGCCCGCACGCGCTCGAACGGGGACCACCGCCCCGGACCCCGGCCGCGAACGGGGGCGCACCACCGTCGGACGGGGGTGGGTCCGGGCGCGGACCGCTCCCGGACGGGCCCTGGCGGGGCGGCCCGCCCTCAGGCTCCGTAGCGGCGGTGGCGTGCCGCGTAGTCGCGGAGGGCGCGGAGGAAGTCGACCTTGCGGAAGGCCGGCCAGAAGACCTCGCAGAAGTAGTACTCGGAGTGGGCGCTCTGCCAGAGCATGAAACCCGACAGGCGCTGCTCGCCGCTCGTGCGGATCACCAGGTCGGGGTCGGGCTGTCCGCGCGTGTAGAGGTGGGACGCGATCATCTCGGTGTCGACGATCTCCGCGAGCTCCTCGAAGGTCGTCCCCTTGGCCGCGTGCTCGTTCAGCAGGGAGCGGACCGCGTCCGCAATCTCCTGGCGGCCGCCGTAGCCGACCGCGACGTTGACCAGTATCCCGTCGACACCGAGCGTCGACTGCTCCGCCTCCTTGAGGACCGACTGGGTCCTGGCGGGCAGCAGGTCCATGGTCCCCACGTGGTGCACCCGCCACCGGCCGTCGGCGGCCAGATTGCGCACGGTGTTCTCGATGATGCCGAGCAGCGGGCGCAGCTCCTCCTCCGGACGGTCGAAGTTGTCCGTGGACAGCATCCAGAGGGTGACGACCTCGACGTCGGTCTCGGCGCACCAGCCCAGCAGCTCGGAGATCTTGTCGGCCCCGGCCTGGTGTCCCTCCGCGGCCGTGCCGCCCGACGCCTTCGCCCAGCGGCGATTGCCGTCCAGGATGACGCCGATGTGCTTGGGCACCTGGGCGTGGTCGAGGCGGCCTTCCACCCGGCGTGCGTAGAGCCCGTACACCAGGTCGCGCAGGTTCACAGTCCTTAACCCCTCCGTGCTGTGGCTGACCCCCCGACGCCCGTCACACTACTGCGGAGCGGCCGAACGCACCCAACCCGGTCTGTCACAAGTCCGTGATAGGGAGGGAAGCGTGAACGACTCCCCCTATTACCGTGCAATCGAGAGCCGCTACGACTCGATGGAGTACCGCCGCACCGGCCGCAGCGGGCTCAAGCTCCCCGCGATCTCCCTCGGCCTCTGGCACAACTTCGGCGACGACCGCACGCTCGCCTCGCAGCGGGCGATCCTGCGCCGCGCCTTCGACCTCGGCGTGACGCACTTCGACCTGGCGAACAACTACGGGCCTCCCCCAGGGTCCGCCGAGCTGAACTTCGGCAAGCTGTTCGCCCAGGACTTCGCCCCGTACCGGGACGAACTCATCGTTTCCACCAAGGCCGGATATCTGATGCACCCCGGCCCCTACGGCGAATGGGGCTCCCGCAAGTACCTGATGTCCTCGCTGGACGCCTCCCTGAGGAGGATGGGTCTGGACTACGTCGACATCTTCTACTCGCACCGCTTCGACCCGCACACCCCGCTGGAGGAGACGATGGGCGCGCTGGCGTCCGCCGTCCAGCAGGGCAAGGCGCTCTACGCGGGCGTGTCCTCCTACAACGCCGAGCAGACCGCCGAGGCGGCCGGGCTGCTGAAGGAGATGGGCGTCCCGGCCCTCATCCACCAGCCGTCCTACTCGATGATCAACCGCTGGATCGAGGACGACGGGCTCCTCGACACGCTCGAGGCGGCCGGCATGGGCTGCATCTCCTTCGCGCCGCTCGCCCAGGGGCTGCTCACCGGCAAGTACCTCACCGGCATCCCGGAGGGCTCGCGGGCGACGCAGGGCAAGTCCCTCGACCCGCACCTGCTCTCCGACGACGTGCTGCGCCGGCTGCGGGGCCTGAACGAGATCGCCCAGCGGCGCGGCCAGTCCCTGGCCCAGCTGGCGCTCAGCTGGGTGCTGCGCGACGACCGGATGACGTCGGCGCTGATCGGCGCGAGCAGCGTCGGGCAGCTGGAGGAGAACGTGGCCGCGCTGCAGGCCGCACCGCTCACCGGCGAGGAGTTGAAGGAGATCGACGTCTTCGCGGTGGACACCGCCGGGACGAACATCTGGGCCGGTCGCAGCTGACCCGGCGCCCCGGGTCGCCGAGGCCAGAGAAAACGGGCCGGTCCGTGGGGGGGATACGGACCGGCCCGAGGGGGGGTTTCCACCATAACCCTTCGTGAGGGCAGACGCGTGCTGCGGCATGCCGCCACTACTCTCCGAGATCACGTGACTGCGGTACGGAGGGGGAAAGGGCCAGCGCAGGGGCCGTGTCAGGTCGCCGCGCCCGGCCCCGCCCGTACTCCCCACGGGGGACCCGGGGTGTGGTGCACCCGGTTGACGTGGCCGGGGGGAGGCACCGGCGCACGGGCGGCGGACCCGGCAACGCGGGCGGCGAGGGGACGACGACGGCCGACGCCCCGGCGGTGGTTCCTGGCGGCCGAGCCTCACCGCGTGCGCCTCAGCAGCGTGATGCCGTCGCGCGCCGCGACGCGCTCGTAGCCGTACGCCCGTTGCGCCGCGTCGAGTTCGGCCTGCTGCTGCTCCGGCGGATACGGCCAGTGGCCCGTCTTGTACGGCCACGCCTCCGGGGCCTCGCGGTCGTGGATGATCCATTCCGCGGTGGGCCTGGGCAGCCGCTTCCGGTCGTACTCGTACAGATGCCCTTCGACGGGCCAGGTCGGGAAGAGCACGACGTCGCACCGGGAGGTGAGCTGGGGCACGAGCCGGTTGGAGGCGGCCACCGTCGCCCCGTCCGGGATCCGCTGGAGGAGTGCGCGGGCGGCTTCGACGTGCGGGGTCGTGCGCCAGGCGGCCCGCTGCGCCAGCTGGGCGAGCGGGAAGGACGGCAGCATGACCACGGTCACGGCCAGGACCGTGGCCAGGGAGGCGCGGACATGGCGCGCCGCGAGCGGATCGCCGGACTGCCGCCAGCGGCCGAGGACGTCGACGAGCCCGGCGAACACGACCGGCATGAGGACGGCGCTGTAGTGGAAGGCGGTCCCCCAGTGGAAGGCGTTCTCCGACAGCATCCGCCAGGCGAGCGTCGGCGCGGCGATCAGCGACAGCGGTGACCTCAGGGCGAGCAGGGCGCTCGGGGCGAAGACGAGCACGAGCGTCATGGCCTTCACGTCCGGGCGAAGCGCGTCGAGCGGTGCGAAGGCCATCGTGGCGAGGAGCGAGCCGTGCCCGTCGGTGAGGTTGCCCCCGTGTGCGTACCCGCCGCCGGGGTTGAAGGCGGGCAGCAGCAGCTTGATCTCGATCGCGCTGCCGACGAGCCCGGCCGCGGCCGTCGCGATCCCCAGCTTCCGGGGCCCCTGCCACGCCACGTACGCGCCGACCGCCGCGAGGGTCAGCCCCAGATCCTCCTTGATCAGCAGCAGGGGAGCGGCCCAGACGACGGCCCTCCCCCAGCGCCGCCGGCCGAGCGCCTCGAGGGCGAAGGCCAGGAGCGGTACGGCGAGGGCCACTTCGTGGAAGTCGAAGGCGGCCGCCGAGGCGATGCCCCAGCTCGCGCCGTAACCGAAGGCGACGACGTGCGCGGCGCGGCGGCCGAGCGTCCGAACCGCCCAGCGGGCGAGCGGCACGACGGCCACGGCGAGCAGGACGGACTGGGCCAGGAGCAGACAGAGCGGGGACGGCCAGAGCCCGTAGAGCGGGGCGAGCACGGCGATCAGCGGGTGGAAGTGGTCGCCCAGCAGATTGAAGCCGTCCCCGCGCAACGGGACTACGGGGGACTGGAGTTGGGCGTAGGCGCGTACGGCCTGCTCGAAGATGCCGAGGTCGTACCCCGTGGTGCGCAGGAGTTGGTGACGGCGCACGGCGACGGTCGCGTAGAGCAGGGACAGGACCGCCGCCCAGACCCAGGGGAGGAGGGCGACGACGGGACCTTCCGCCGGCCGGGCGTCCGCGGAAGCCGGAAGTGGCTTCGTCTGCGTACGCAAGACCGTTAGATTGTCAAAGAATGTCCGCATACGTCGGCATGCTAGAGGGCGCCGTCCGCGGCGCCGTCCACATGACCTGGGATCTCCCCCTCGTGGCGGCCACCCATGGACCTCGCGACGGGCGCGGACGCGGGACCTCCCCGGGACGACGACGGCTGGTCTCCGGCGCGTCCCGGCACGACGGACGTGCCCCCGCACGTGGAGCCCGGTCGGGGCCCGGCCATCGCCCGGTGCCGTCCGCGGCGCGCATCGCGATGCCGTGGCGGCCGTGTCGAGGGCCGGGCGGCCCCTCGGGCCGCGGCCGAGCAGGTCGGGGCTAAACGGACAACGCCCCCAGCAGCAGCCCGATCAGGGTGCCCGAGATCATGAACGGCCCGAAGGGGATCGCCGTCCCGCGCCCCGCCCCACGGAGGAGCACGAGGCCGAGCCCGTAGAAGGCGCCCAGCAGGAACCCCGCGAAGGCGCCGACGAACAGCACCTCCCACCCGTACCAGCCGAGCGCCACACCGAGCGACAGGGCCAGCTTCACATCGCCGAAGCCCATGCCGTTCGGATTGACGAGGAAGAGCACGAGGTACGCGGCACCGAGCACAAGTCCGCCGAGCAGCGCGGCCGGCCACGACCCCCCGGCACCGGGGAGCAGAGCCGCACCGCCGAGCAGCGCGGCCGCCGCAGCGGCCAGCGGCAGCGTCAACCGGTCCGGGAGCCGGTGGACATTGCGGTCGACGAGGGCGAGCAGTACGGCGACGGGCGCGAGCAGCAGCCATACGGCCAGCTCCGGACGGGGCCCGACGGCCGCGGCGAGCGCGGCGCAGGCGAGGGCGGTGGCCGCGGGCACGACGGGCGAAAACCGGTAGGTTGCGGGCTCCCGGACGGCGGCGACGGGATCTCCCGTGCCACCCCGCTCGGCCGCGCCCGGCCGGTCCGCTGTCCTCCGCTCGCCCGGCACTTCGTGCGTGCCGGTCCCGGGCGCCGCCCCTGCGGCGACGGGCGCGGGCGGTACGGGCACGGGCGGCACCGCGCAGCCGGCACAGCGCGCGGCCCCCAGCCAGCCCTGCGCGGGCCCGGTGATCGGATGGCCGGCGGGACAGGCGTCCCGCCACGTCTCCTCCGGCTCGACGGACATCCGGTAGGCGGGGCGCGCCACCAGGACTCCGGCCGCGGCCCCCCACAGGGCGGCGGCGGCGATCAGCGTGACGTACGCGTACTCCACGGTCCGACCCTAGGGCCGCGAGGCCCCGGGGTCATGGGCCCACGGGCCCACTCTCCGGCATCCGGGGCCCACGGCCGCCCGACTCCCGCTACGGTCTGGGCACATGGGCGGATGGCAGGACGGCAAGGGCACGCTGACGGTCCCCGGCCGGGAGGAACCGGTCGAGCTGCTGGTCGCCGCGTCGTACGGGGCGCGGTACCGGGGCCTGCTGGGCCGTGACGGCCTGGACGGCGCGCTCATGCTGACGCCGTGCACGAGTGTGCACACCTTCCGGATGCGCTTCGCCATCGACGTGGCGTACCTCGACAGGGAACTGCGCGTCCTCGACGTCCACACGATGCGCCCGGGGCGGCTCGGGCTGCCGAGGCTGCGCAGCCGCCATGTCCTGGAGGCCGAGGCGGGGGCGATGGCGCAGTGGGGTGTGCGTCCGGGGGTCCGGCTCGCGATCGGCGGACCGGGGCGCGGGGCACCCTGACCCGTGAGCGTCGCTCCGGGCCCGGCCCGGGCTCAGGGCGGTCCCGAACCGAGCAGCGTGAACGCCCCGTACGCCCCCGAGGCGACGGCGAGCAGCGCCACCGCCGGCGCGGCCGTCGTCCGGCGGGCCGGACGCGCGAGGGCGACCGCCGCGGGCAGCAACAACGGGAAGGCGGGCATGATCAGCCGTGGGCGGGAGCCGAAGTACGCGGCGCCGATCAGTGAGATGACGACGATCCCCGCCCCGTACACCAGCAGCGGCAGCGGCTGGCGCTGCTTCACGCACAGCCACACCACCCAGAGGAGCAGCCCGATCGCGGCGACGAGGCCGATGCCGGCGAGCGGAACGGGGCCGCTCAGCTGCGCGCCGACGAAGCGGGCGAGTGCGACCCCGCCGTCGATGTTGTTGCCCCAGGCGGCCTGGACCTCGAAGTAGGCCGTGGGGCTGCCCTGGCGCACGGCCACGAAGACGACGTACCCCAGCCAACCGAGCGGCGCGACGACCACGCCCACGGCCGTCCGCCAGGTCAGGTCCCTTCTGAACAGCCTTACGAGCCCGGCGACCCCGAGGGCGGCGACGAGCGCGGCGGCCGAGGGCCGGGTGAGCCCGGCCAGCGCGCAGAGCGTCCCCGCGGTGATCCAGCGGTCGGTCAGCACGGCGTACAGCGACCAGGCGGCCAGCGCGGTGAACAGCGTCTCGGTGTACGCCATCGACTGCACGAAAGCGGTCGGGTACACGCCCCACAGCACCGCCAGCAGCACCCCGGCCCGCTGCCCCGCCACATGCGCGCCGACGGCGTAGACGCCCCAGGCGGCGGCGAACGCCGCGATCCAGCCGATCACCAGCCCCGCCGTGGCGGCGCCGACCGGCAGCACCTCGGAGACCGCCCGCTCCAGCGCGGGCAGCAGCGGGAAGAAGGCCAGATCGGAGTGGACGCTGCCGTCGGGCAGCGTCACCTCGTACCCGTATCCGTTCTCCGCGATCCGGACGTACCAGACGGAGTCCCAGCGCCCGTTCAACCGGTGGAGGGCGTCCTTGCCCTGCACCGCGGCGGCCACCGCGAGGATCGCCGCCCCCAGCGCCCGGACGGCCGCGTAGCCCAGGAGTGCGGGGGCGGCACCGGGGAGCCCGGGCGGGACGGGCGCTCTGCGCGGACGCGTGCCCTGCGGCTCGGACTCGGGCTGGTCAGACATGCGCCCGATTATCGCCGCGGGGTGGAAGTGACCGCGCTCACGGTGCGGGGACGGCCGACGCGGGCGGGTTCACCACTTGGCGCGGTCGTACGGCACGGGCAGTTCCTCGAGGGCCCCGGCGGACCGAAGGGCCCGGTTGGTCTCGAGGATCGTCTCGATGTCGGGCTCCTCAGCTCCGTCCCGAGTGAGATCGATGATCAGCCCGCCGTGTGCCGTGCGTGCATAAGTACCGGGAAATCCCTCCGGAGCCAGGGCCGCGCGTTTCGCAGACAAGTACACCGATCGGCCGCAGCGGGGGGCTGAATTATCGAGACCAAACTCATCTCGCACCGCATCGTACTGGGCACGGCCGTAGGCCTGTCCCGTGTCGATGTCCCAGGCGTCGGCGAGAATTCGCAGTACATCCGAGGAGCGACCCACAGCCGGCACGGATTCATCCAGCTTGCGCGATCGGAACGACAGTGCAACGGAATTTGTCACCCACTCCGAAGCACCACCTGCATGAATCGAAAATGTCACACGAGGCATCCCGTGATTGTTTGTCAGCAGGGATGTCGTGTAGCCAATACGGTCCACGTCGGACTCCGGGTTCTCCCTCTTCAGGTACTCGGAGAGCGCAGCCACCGACAGCGGCATACGCGGCGCAGTGGAAATATCGTCGACTGCCTCGAGCCAGCCGGTGAAAGCCGCATCATCCAAATCACCCAAGGCCGACAGGCTTTCCACCCAGCGCTCAGCGATCTGAACAACGCTCTCCTGCCGTCTCCCCCATCCCCCGTTGACCACGACGTACAGCACCTTCGCTCTCCCTCTTCCCTCAGCTTGTGCCAACAACGTCATCCGCCGTGTGCTCAACCTTAACCTTGATACGCCTCTCCTCAAACATCGCCCGTGCGGCCTCAGCCACCTCCGGATCGGAAAAGTGCCATACAACCGGCTTCCCTCGGGCCGCGTCCACCTGCCGCTGCGCCTGCTTGGCCCAGCGGTTGGCGATGTCGAGCTTAAGCTCCCCCACCTCGGCGTCGTAGTACTTCGGATTGCGGTAGCCGTACTTCGCCTCGAGATAGGTCCCCTTCGCGGAGTCCCACCCGTCGAAATTGACGGGCTTGCCGTCGAGTTTGTCGAGGGGGACCTGGTACTCCTTTCCGCGGTTCACTCCGGAGATCTGCTCCTGGTAACGCGCACCCATCTCGGATTCGTAGCTGAAAAGGGCGGGCTTGATGTGCTCCCACTTCCCGCCGCCGCCGTCCTTGGTCCCGGCGCGGGGGTTAGTGAGGTTCTCGTACCAGGACGGCTTCGGCTGCTGCTGCGCCCTCTCGAGCCCTGCCTTCCGCTTCGCCGCGGCGGCCGCCCTCTTCGCCTCCTCTGCCTGCTTCGCCGCCTCCTCGGCGGCCTGCTTCTTCTCCGGGTCGACCTCGTCGCACTTGCCCGCGAGCAGCGCGACCGGTGCGGCGGTGCGCCCGCCCGCGACCACGCCCGTGCCGCTGCCGGGGACGCCCGGCCCGCCGCCGTACGGGATGCGCGTCCGCGCGCCCATCCCGATCGTGCAGCCGGTGAGCCCCGCGTCCCGGGCGGCGTCGTCGGCGTGCTGCTGCGCTTCCCTGGCGGCCTGCTCGGCGCCCTCGACATCGCCGGCCCTGGCCGCCTTGCGTGCCTTCGCCGCGGCCTCGGAGGCCTTCTGCGCGAGCTCGCCGACCTTGCCGAGTTTCCCGAGCTTGCCCAGTTTCCCGAGCTTGCCGACGAGCTTCGCCTCGCCGTAGCCCGGGATGAAGAGGGAGCCGACGTTCCAGAAGACCGTGCCGATGGCCTGGCCCTCGTCGCCCCGGTTCCACATGTCGCGGACCTCGTCGCCGACGAACACGTCGTCGAGAACGGTCACTCCGGTGTTGACGGACGCCGAGCCCCAGTCCCAGAGGGCTCCCAGGTAGACCCCCTCGGACCACTTGTCGCCCGCCCCCGCACTGTCCTCGAGCCACTGGTCGCCGAGCTGGGATCCGTAGTCCTTGATGCCCTCCCAGGCCTTGCCGGGGTCGAGGATCGTCTCGAACGTGCCGGTGATGTCGCCCCAGAGGCCGTCCACGACGACGCCCTCGAAGAAGCCGCCCACCTGCTTGGCACCGCAGGAGAGGAAGGCGCCGATCCCGGAGGTGCAGCTCTCGCCGGCGTCCTCACCGTCTCCGGCGTCCCCGCCGTCGTCGACGTCGTCGAGACCGTCGTCCGGCACGCCCGGCACGCCCGTCTCGTCGGTCTCGTCGTCCTCGTCGTAGACGGCTTCGTCGGCCGTCCCGGTCCCGCCGGTGCCGTCCTGGGGCCCACCGGTGCCGCCCGTACCTCCGGTGCCGCCCGTGGCACCCGCACCGCCGTCCGTGCCCGCGCTGTCGTCGCCGGTGCCAGTGCCAGTGCCGTTGTCGCTGCCGTCGCCGGCCTCGACGTCCGCCGGCCCGCCGTCGCCACCCCCGCACGCCGTGCCGGTTATCTCGCAGACCGCGGACCGGAGCCCTCCGGCGATCTGACCGCCGACCCCGGTCGCGACCAGGCCGACGACGACGGCCGCGACGAGCACGATCAGCCCGACGTACTCGGTGGCCGTCTGGCCGCCGTCCCTGCGCCACTTGATGAGGCGGGCGAGCTTCGGGGGTCGCCGCTCTACCCGGCTCGTACCGGGCACGAGGAACCACTGGCGCGCCGACGGCCGGAAAAGCAGCACGATCACGGCCACGGGGACGAGCAGTTGGGTCAGACCCCGGCCGCTGCCGTCGACGAGTGCGCTCAACGCCCCGAAGAGCAGCCACGCCTGCACCGCGAGCAGTGCCCGCCGCACCCACTCACCACCGGTCCACACCCGCAGCGCGAGCAGGAATCCGGCCACTCCCGGAGCGGCGGCGTACACCAGAAGGCCGAGGAGCTCCCCGTCGACCCCGTCCACGGCCGCGGCCGTCACGAGCAGACCGAAAGCCCCCAGCAGCGTGACCCCGAACAGCGCGTGCAGCAGTACGAGCACGGCCCGCACGGCCCGCGGCATGGGCTGCCGGCCGTTCCCCCGGACGGGCGGCAACGTCCCCGCACCCATCCCTCCGGAAGCGCCCGCAGGCGCAACTCCCGCCGTTCCCCCACCGGTTGCAGCCATACTCCGGAGGCTAGGGGCGACGGAGGGAACGGTCATGGGCCCGTGGACCCAAAGTCCGCAAGCACGTCCGGCTGGGCCCGGCACCCACCCGAGGCGGCGGACCGGGTGCGTGGGCTCGGCCGACGTGCACGTCGTCGCGACCCTCGCCCTCGACGGCGCCTCCGCGTACGACCCCGCCTTCCCCTGCCGGGTGTTCGCCGTCGCACAGCAGCCCTGCGGGACGCCCGCCTACGAGGTGAGGGTCCGCACCGAGCGGACCGTCACCGCGACGGCCGGCCTCCTGGAGCCGTTCCGGATCACCTCCCGCCACGGGCCGGACGACGCGCGCGGGACCGACACGGTGACCGTCACCGGTGTCTCACCCGAACCCGTCCCGGACCCGCGCCCCGCGCCCCGCGCCCCGCGCACGGTGGAGGTCCTGCGTGCCGTGGGTCAGACCTCCCGGCGCGGCCAGTCGAGCAGACGTGCTCCGATGACCGCCGTCTGCAGGGTGTAGCGGTGCACGGGATCGCCCGGATCCGCGCCGGTGAGCCTGTGGATGCGGTCGAGCCGGTACGTCAGGGCCCGCACGCTGAGGTTGAGCCGGCGGGCCGCCTCGGCCGCCACACAACCCGCGTCGAAGTACGCCGTGAGCGTGTCGAGCAACGGCAGGGCTCCGCCGCGGGCGTCCCTGAGCGGGCCGAGGACGCTGAGCACGAGGTCGGCCATGGCCTGCCGGTCACGGGTCAGCACCGGATACACCAGCAGGTCGGAGGCCAGCAGCACCGGATCGTCCAGGCCCATGCGATCGGCCAGGTCCAGGGCGTTCAGCGCCTCCTCGTAGGAGTGGACCACCCCGCCTGCGCCCGGGTGGGGGCGTCCGATGGCCACCCGGCCGCCGCCCGTCGCCCCGTACGCCTGCTTCGCGAAGTGGTTGAGCACATCGGACTGGTCGCCCGGCGCGATGCAGATCAACCGGCCGTCCTTCGTGGTCAGGAGGATGCGGCGATCTCCGAAGCGGGCGACGAGCGAGGACTCGATCCGGCGGATGAGGGGATGGCCGTCGTCGTACGGCTCCGAACCCTGGGCGACGGCCACCGCGTGGGCGTGGGAAAGCAGCAGTCCGAAGCGTACGGCCCGCTCGGCGAGCCGGCCGAGGTCGCTGCGCCCGTAGAGCAGGTCGTCGACGAACTCACGGCGGGCCGCCTCCTCCTGGCGCACCGCGAGACGCTGCGCCCTCTCATGGCCCTCGGCGAAGGCGTCCACGGCCTGCTCGACCGCGGCGAGAAGGTGGTCGGCCGCGGCCCCCGTGAGTCCCGGCCGTATCGCACGGGCGGCGGCGAGGTGGGCGTGGACCATGGTGCGCAGTCCGAGACCCATCTCCGCGGCCCGTTCCCCCTGGCCGCGGAGCGACGCCAGTTCGTCGCGGGTGAGCCTCCGGCCGGTGGCACAGGCGCCCGTGAGCGCCTCGGCGTACCCCTCCAGATACGGCGTGGTCTCCTGCAGCGTCATGATCGATTCCCCCGCTTCCCGGAACGCCGACGACGATTTCCTGCTGCCGGAGATCAGAGACGGCTGACGTCCGGCGAACGACGTCCGGCATCAAGGATACGTAAATATTGCCGATCGTCGGCAATGCGAACGCGGCCACGAGACTGGGAGGATCGGATCGCGCGGGGGAGGGCGAGGAAGACCGAGACGCTGCCTGCCGGAACCGGGAAACGGGGGAACGCCTGGTTCGGTTGCCGTGCCGCGGCTGACAGCCGTGGTCGGCCGGCAGCGGGGGGGCTCGGTCCTCCTCGCCCGCGCCGACCGGTCCGGGCCTCGCCTGCCGCTGCTTCGCGGCGTCCGACGCAGGAAGTCCCGTGGGGGACGTCATGTCCGACGTCCCCCACGGGACTTCGGGTCGCTGCGGGGGAATACGCGTCGGGACCCGGGCTCAGCTCTGCGAGGCGCCACTCTCGCCGCGCGGGAAGGAGACCTCCACCCGGCGGTTCTTCTTGCGGCCCTCCTCACTGCTGTTGTCGGCGATCGGGTACTGCTCGCCGTAGCCACGGATCTCGTAACTGATCCCCGAGCTCGCCAGCTGCCGGGAGAGCACGTTGTGCACGGCGTCCGCCCGCTGCTTGGACAGCACGTCACCGTGCGCGGCCGAGCCGAGGTTGTCCGTGAAGCCGAAGACGCGGACCTTCTTGGCCCCCTGCTTGCGGATCTCGGACGCGATCTCGGCGATACGGGCGTTGGCGGCGCCGGACAGCTTGGCGCTGTCCTTACCGAAGAGCACCTCCGCCTGAAGTGCGAACTTCAGGTTGGAGCTGGTCTCCTCACGGCGCTCCTCACCACCCTCTGACTCGACGACGGAGACGATGTCGAGCACCCGGGCGGGCGCGAGGGTCGCACCGTCGCGGATTTTCAGGCCCGGCGAGTTCCCGTCGACCTCGGGCGGCGGCGAGGTCGACTCGGTACCTGGCGGCGTGCCCGGGGCGGGCGTCTCGTCGGCCCAGGCACCGCCGACGGCGGTGAACTGCATTCCGACGACCAGCACGGCCGAGAGAAGGGTCGATGCCGCGGCCCTGCGGGGGCGGGACATGGTGGCGGTCATCAGGAGATCTCAATCGTGGCGGTGGGCATGGCTGGCACCTGGATATCGACCTGAGAGGCCGAGTCAGGCGGTGACGGGAACTGGGCGAAGAAGGCGACCGACGCACCAGCGTCGACATTGAAGATCCCAGTGGTCGTCAGCGGATAGCCCTCTGTGTCGCGCAGCACGTAGTAGCGCTTCTTCCCGACCTTGTCGATCAGCGTGATCCCACCAAGCGACCGCCCCGTGCGACGCACCTGATTCTCCTGACCGTTCCACTCGATCGGAGCGACCGCCCGTTTTCCGCTGGTGTTCTTGACGGTTCCCGTCACGGTCAGGAAGCCGCCGTCCTCACGGGTTGCGGTGTGGACGACGATCTGAAAGCCGTTGCTGCCGTTGATGGTTGCCAGAGTCTGACTGGTATCCGGCACGGTGTTGCCGCCGTCGTCCTGGGGCTTGCCGTTCCCCGTGGCGGCAGGCGCCGAACTGCTCCCCTTGTCCTTCGCCGACCCTCCGTCGTCCCCGCCGCAGGCGGTGAGCGAAAGGGTCAGCGCTGCCGCGAGGACAGCGGCGGTCGCCACCCTGCGCGTGGTCACTCCGTGCCGGATACTCATGCGTGTCATTCCTTCTGCGTTCGTTTCACGGTCAGTTCTCGGTCAGCCGGATGTCGAAGAGGTCCGGCCCGTCCGGCGGAGGACCTTCGCCCACCAGCCAGGGAGCCGCCCCCTTGCACGTCAACGTCCCCAGCGGCTTGGGGACCGGCTTGTAGAGGCATCGGGACGTGAGTTCGGCCGTGGCCTCGGCCGTCGCCTTCTTCGACTCGGTCCCCGGCAGGACGGTGTCCCCGACCGGCTTCTCCGTCTCGACCTCGACGGTGAAGGCCCAACCGCCGTTGAACGCCGGGCTGCAGCCGCCCGGCTTCACGACGGTGCCGTTCCGCTGTGCCATGGGGTGGGCCGCCTCGCAGCCCCGAAAGCTTCCGAACTGACCCAAATTGAAGATCGCCGTCAGAAGCGCCGGGTTGAGGTTGGCCGGCAGCTCCAGCTCGAACTGGTCCCGAGATTGCTTGGCCGCCGCAAGGGCGGCGGCATCGGCGCCCGTCTGCGCGCCATTGCGAGTGGCGCCGGCCTGGCCGACCGCGAAAAACGCAAGCGCGAGAAAGAGCAGGCTCGCTACCACCACCACGTAGGCGGGAGCGACCTGCCCCTTCTCACCGGCATCAAGCTGCATCAGCCGCCGATGATCTCGTTGACCTTGTTCGACAGGCCGGAAGCGATGGTCTCCGCCACGCCCGAGCCCACCAGCGCCGCGATGATCAGCGCGACCAGCACGATCACACCCACGTACTCGACGGCACCCTGGCCCTTGTCGCCGCGGCGCTGGATCGCCTCGACGGTCGTCTTCGCCCAGTTGCCGACGTAGACGCGGGCGTTGGTCGCGGCCTTGAGAGTGATGTTCGACATGGTGTTCCCCTCCTGGTCCGGCCGGCCGCTTGCCGGCCGACTCGTACGAGTCCTCGGCGCCGCTCGCGCTTCCGGCTTCCTCCTGGCCGGTCTCACTGGCGGCATGAGAAACGTACGGGGCGAGAACACCCCTCGGCATGGGCCTCAGGGCCCAGCCGGGGGCCCATTCCGCGGATTGGGCCCTCGATCGTCCGGGCGTCCCGGTCGTACCCGCGGCTCCGGTCACGCCGATCGTGCCCGTCGTCCCGGTCGTGTCAGCCATGACTCGCCGGCCCCCCTCGGGCCAGGCCGTGCCAGATGGCGATGGCCTCGCCCCGGCTGCCGGCGTTGAGCTTGGCGAAGATGCGGTTGATGTGGTTCTTGACGGTCTTCTGGCTGATGAAGCAGGTGGCGGCGATCTGCTGATTCGTCATGCCCGACGCGATCAGGTCCATCACTTCCACCTCCCGTTGGCTCAGCTCGGTCAGCAGACCCCCGGAGCCTGGCCCCGGGGCAGCCCCGGAGGGGGCCGATCCTGCAGAAGAATGTGCCACATTCGCTTGCGAAAGCGAAGGGGATGCATCGAATTGTTGCGAAGGGGAACGATGGGCAACTAAGCCCACCTGCTGATTTGTTGATGATGTGTAGACAGAAGGCTGGCTCGTGTCGTGTGCGGTTGCAGACGTTGATCCCCGTCCCTCCGGGCCGCCGAGCGCCGCACCCAGACCGTCCGGCAGAGGTGACGCCGGCGGCTCCGGAGGCGCGGTGGTGCCACGCACCGCCGCGAGCAGGGCGCTGGAGGCCGAGGACGTGAACGAGGCCCTGCCCTCCTTGATGTCGCGGACCGCGGCGACGAGCTGGTCCGCGGTGAACTCGCCGTGGACCAGATAGCCGCCCGCGCCGCGGCGAAGGGCCTCGTGGACGATCTCGCTCTCGCGGCTGTACGTCATCATCAGCACCGGCGCGAGGCGGACCAGGTGCGGAAGGGCCGAGATGCCGTCGACACCGGGCATGCGCACGTCGAGCAGCACGACGTCCGGCCGGTGCCGGACGGCCGCGTCGTATGCCTGGCGTCCGTCGGCGGCCTCCGCGACGACATGGATGTCCTGGCGGCCTTGGAGCAGCACGGTCAGGCCGGCTCGTACTACCGGGTTGTCGTCGGCGACGACGACCCGGAGCGTCGGGGCGGAGGCGACGGGGGCGGGCAGGGCCGGGTAGTCACCGGATGCCGCGTCCGCCGGTCCTTGGGGAGCGGGGAAGGCGGACGGTCCGGAGGAATGGTCGGAAGTGAGCGGTGCGGCATGCGAGGACGTGTGCTGTGACACGTGCGGTTGCCGTGTCCACTGCTGCCCCGATGCACGGGAGATGTCGTCCGGCATGGTTGCGGCCTCCTCTCGGAGTGGGGCGGTTGTCGGGGAGGGTCGGGTGCTCGGGACGGGGACTGGGTCGGTTGGTCGGTTTCGCTCGGTCGGTCGGTCGGTCGGTCGGTCAGTCGGTCAGTCGGTCAGTCGGTCGGTTTCGCTCGGTCGGTCGGTCAGTCGACGGAACGCGTACGCCCTTCAGTTCAGGAGCGGAGTCGCCCGCCGCTGTTGCGGGAGCACGCCCAGTGGCGCCGGGGCGATGGCCATCAGCGGAAGTTCGAGCCGTACCTCCGTCCCCCGGGCGTGGCGTCCGCGCCCGATGCGGATACGGGCCCCGATGGACGCGGCGCGCTCGACCATGCCGACGAGGCCGAAGTGGCCCGCTCGGCGAAGGTCGTCGAGTGTCGTGCCCGGCGGCAGCCCCCTGCCGTCGTCGTAGACGCTGATACGCAGGACGTCGCCCACCACGCCGGCCGAGACGTCGAGGTACGTGGGCCGCCCGTGGCGGTGGGCGTTCTCCATGGCCTCCGAGGCGACGGTGAGCGCCTGGCGGGCAACGATCTGGGGGACGGCCGGTACGGGCGCCCGGCCGAGCCGGCGGAAGCGGGCCTCTACGTCGTGCCGTCGGGCGAAGTCCTCCGTACGGGCGCTCAGTTCGGACAGCAGGTCGACACCGCCGTCGAGGCCTGACTGTCGCCGGAGGTCCGAGAGCAGCTCGCGGGACTCGGCGGCGGCCCGGCGTGCCGAGCGGGCGACGAGTTCCGCCTGGTGCTTGACGGTGAGCGGGTCCATGCGGTCCGCTGACCCGGCCAGGCCGTCCGCGGCCAGGGCCAGCCCGTGGAGCGTCTTGGCCACCGAGTCGTGCATCTCCCGGGCGAGGCGGGCGCGCTCCCCCTCCACCGCCTCGTTGACGGCGAGACGGGCACGGGCCTCGGTGAGCGCCTGGGTGGCGGTTCCGAAGCCGAGCATGAGGTTGCGCAGGGTGCTGCCGACCGCGCCCGCGATGACGCACAGCCCGGGGAGCAGCAGATCGCCGAGCCCGGCCTTCACGTCCGGGTTGACGGCGAACGCGCCGCCGATGATGAGCGACTGGAGCACGGCGAAAACCGCCGCCCCGCGCCAGCCGTAGACCAGCCCGGCGAGCAGCGGGGTGCAGAGGGTGACGTACGCGAGGATCGACTCGGGTGAGGCGGTGGCCAGGAGCAGCGCACCGAACAGCGAGTCGATCGCGAGGAGCGCGGGATGCCGGAGCAGGAACGGCCCGAAGCGTTCCCAGTCCCGCAGGGGGATGTACGACACCATGAAGGTCACGATCACGGCCGAGCCGACGAGCCACGTGCCCAGACCCGGCCGGGTGTTGTCCAGGGCGAACGGCGTGGCCAGCGCGATCGTCGCCAGCCGGAAGCCGAAGACCTGACGGCAGAGGGCCTGGAGGGCGTTGACCTGGATGGGCAGCGACGGCACGTGCCGGGACGCCGCGGCGGCGGGCTGCCCCGGTACTTCCCCGCCGAGGCCTCCGCCG
Source organism: Streptomyces sp. HNM0645 (assembly GCF_030056615.1). Taxonomy (NCBI): domain Bacteria; kingdom Bacillati; phylum Actinomycetota; class Actinomycetes; order Kitasatosporales; family Streptomycetaceae; genus Streptomyces; species Streptomyces sp. HNM0645. The sequence continues at coordinate 50,508 of NZ_JASHLT010000040.1, forward strand.
ATCCCGCCCCGGATCTCGCCGGCGGTGGCGCCGTGCGGGCCGTCGCCGGTCCCGCCGCGGGACGCTCCGGTGCTGCCGCCGCCTCCTGGGACGGGGATCCTCAGGCCCATGTGGGTCACCTCCTGTTCCGCTCGCTCGCGCTGTCGTGTCGGTGGTGCTGTGCCGGTACGGTCCCGCCGTCGTGCTCATGCTCGTCTCGCGTCGCCGGTACGGTCCGGGGGGCGGCCCCGGTGTCCCGCCGGCCCCCCGTCGCGCAGGCCCGGTCAGGTGCCGCTCAGGATGTCGGCGAAGTCGACGCCGGAGCCGTAGTAGAAGCTCATGACGATGAGGATCATCGTCGCGGGGAGCATGACCATCGTGACCACGAGCGTCGTCTTGGGGACGGCCTTGGAGGCGGAGCGCCTGGCGTTCTGCGCGTCCGTCCGCCGCATGTCCGTCGCGATCTGGATGAGCGTGTCGACGATGGGGGCGCCGAGCTCCTCTCCCTGCTGGAGCGCGGTGACGAACATCGACACCTGCTCGGACGAGTTCCGCTTGCGCAGTTGCTCGAACGCCTCACGCCGGCTGACGCCCATGTCCATCTGGCGCAGGGTGATCCGCAGCTCGTCGGCCCACGGGCCCTTGTACTTCTCGGCGACCCGCTCCAGCGCCTGCCGGAAGCCGAGTCCCGCGGACACGACGACGGCGAGCACGTCGAGGAAGTCGGGCAGGGTGCGTTCGATGTCGTTGCGGCGACGGCGGATGGCGGCGCGCAGGACGACATCGGTCCAGACGAGTCCGTACACCAGCGCGAGCAGGCCGATGACCGCCTGCCCGCGCAGGACGAGGGAGAAGGCGGCGGCCGCGCCGAGCATGCCGTAGACGGCACGTCGGGCGGCGTAGCGGTCGACGGTCATACCGCCGGGGTTGCCCGCCATGTCGAGCCTGCGGCGCAGGGCGTCGACGCGCTTCGGCCCCATCATGGAGAGCACGGTCGGGGCGAAGCGCATGCCCATGCGGTCGATTCCGGAACCGACCGCGGTGGTGCGGCTCGAGCCGACCTCGAGTGCCACCGCGAGGTCGCCGGGCAGTTTGGCATCGGCCCGGTACATCCGGATGCCGTGGAAGGCCCCGTACACCGCGAGGCCGACGACGGCCGCCAGCAGAAGTCCCATGGCTAGTACCCCTGTTCCCTTCGTCCGTTCCTCAGACCCGGATCCGGGACATACGGCGGATGAGGAAGAAGCCGACGGCGTACATGCCGAAGGCGATGACGACGGCGAACTGGCCGACGACCGAGGCGGTCATCTTGTCCAGGGCGCCCGGACGTATGGCGTTGATCATCAGCAGGAAGCTGAGACCGAGGAGCGGAACGGCGAGCGCGGTCACCTTCACCTGCGAGAGCAGGGTCGTGACCTCGCGCCGGGTCTCCTTGCGTTCCTCCAGCGTCTCGGTCAGGTTGCGCAGCGAGCTGACGACCTGGCCGCCCGCCCGGTTGGAGAGGACGAGGGTCGTGACGAGGACGACCAGCTCGCGGGAGGGCAGTCGCTCGGCGAGCTCGCCCAGCGCGTCGTCCAGGGTGTGGCCCACGGCGAGCTGGTCGGCGACGCGCATGAGCTCCTCGCCGGCCGGGTCGTCCAGCTCCTCGGCGGCCATGGCGAGCGCGGTGCGCATCGCGAGTCCGGCGTGGGTGGCGTTGGCGAGGACGCGGGTCAATTCGGGGAGCTGGTTGATGAACGCATCGGTCCGCTTGGCGCGCTGCCAGTTGAGGAAGGCGTTGGCGCCCCAGAGACCGGTGACGGCGGCCAGGACGCCGAAGAACGGTGCGAAGACGGCCCCGACGGTGAAGTAGACGGCGAGCAGGGCGCCGATCACGTAGACGACGTACTCGCCCGGGGTGAGGTCCAGGCCGGTCGTGGCGATCTTGTGCTCGATCCGCTTGCCGAGTGCGGTGCCGCGCAGCCGCCGGTCCACCCCGTGGAAACGGCGCCGCCGTCCCGTGGGAAGGGCGATCTGCCCCGTCTGGGACATCCGGTCGACGAGCGCCTGGCGCTGGGCCTTGCCCGAGGAGTAGACGTGCACGCCGAGGACGCCGAGGACGCAGGCGAGCAGGGTGACGCCGATCGTCAGGAGCGGGAGATTAGCCACGGGCTGAACCTTCTGTCGCGGTCGGGGACGGCACAGGGCTCGTGCGGCGCACCCGGCTCGGCGGGTGCGTCGGGCCCGGAAGCGTCAAGCTCGGCGGAAGCGCCAGGCCCGGTGGGTGCGCCAGGCTCGGGGAACTCATGCGACCGCCCTGCGCAGCGTGAGCTGGTCCTCCGAGTCGGCGACGCCGAAGGCCGGTGGGATCGGCTCGTTCTTCATGTACAGCCGCTCGGCGACCCGTCGCGGCAACGGCAGGTACTCGAACGAACCGTGGACCAGACCGTCGGCGGACATCGGCCGGGCGTTGAACCGGCAGACCGAGACGATGCGGTACTCCTCCCTGCCGTGGGAGTCCAGGATGGCGATCTCGGTGATCCTGCGGGAGCCGTCGGCGTGCCGGGTGAGCTGGACGATCACGTCGACCGCGCTGTTGATCTGGTCCTTGATCGCCACGAACGGGACCTCGATCTCGGACATGGAGCCCAGGGTCTGCAGCCGCATCAGCGCGTCCTCCGCGCTGTTGGCGTGGACGGTGGCGAGGGAGCCGTCGTGACCCGTCGACATTGCCTGGAGCATGTCAAGCGTCTCGCCGCCTCGGACCTCACCGACGATGATGCGGTCGGGGCGCATGCGCAGCGAGTTGCGGACCAGGTCACGGATGGTGATCCGTCCCTTGCCCTCGACGTTGGGGGGCCGGCTCTCCAACGTGATCACATGGTTCTGCTGGAGCTGGAGTTCCGCCGAGTCCTCGATGGTGACGATCCGCTCCCCGTCGGGGATGAGCCCCGACAACGCGTTGAGCAGCGTGGTCTTGCCCGTGCCGGTCGCCCCGGAGACGATCACGTTGAACTTCGCCCGGACGAGGCCCGACAGCAACATCGTCATCTGGTCGTCGAGGGAACCGAGCTCGATCATCTCGCGGAGCGTGAACGCGCGGGGGAAGCGCCGGATCGTGAGGATCGGGCCGCTGAGCGAGAGCGGCGGGATGATCACGTTGACGCGCTCCCCGCTGGGCAGCCGCGCGTCCACCATCGGATTGGCCTCGTCCACCCGGCGGTTGACGGTCGAGACGATGCGCTCGATGGTCTGCATGAGCTGTTCGTTCGAGCTGAACCTCATGGGCAGCAGCTCCAGCCGGCCGCGGCGCTCGACGAAGACCTGCTCGGGCCCGTTCACCATGATCTCGCTGATGGAGGCGTCCTCCAGCAGGGGCTCCAGGATGCCCAGGCCGAGGGCTTCGTCCACGACCCGGCGGATCAGCTGCGAGCGCTCGACCGAGGACAGCACCGGCCCCTCGCGGCTGATGATGTGGCCCAGCACGCGCTCCAGCCGCGCACGCCGCTCGGCGGCCTGCAGCATGGACATCTCCGCGAGGTCGATCTCCTCCAGGAGCTTGGCGCGGTAGATCCCGACGAGCCGGCTGTCCGACCCCTGACCGGGGCCCGGTTCGGGATTGCTCATGCGCGCCCGGAGGCTCATAGGTGCTCGACTCCTTCGAAGGGTTGACCGGACGGCGTGCCCGGTGGCGCCGGAGGGCGGTGGGTCAGCGGTCGGTGACGGGCATGGTCGCGGAACGGGTGGCCCGGTCGAACGCGAGAACGGGGATGAGGGAGGGGATGTCGACGTACGCGGTGGCGGTCACCTCGTCACCGGCCATGCTTACGTCGACGTCCGTCCCGCCGGCCAGCCAGTCGCTCATCGCCGCCTTCCCCGCCTGCACTCCGCTCCCGTTGTCGATCGACTCGGTCCGCGCCGCCGCCCGTGCCGCCGTCCCCGCCTGCTGGACCGCGTACACGGCGATGCCCAGCTGGATCGCGGCGAGTGCGACCAGCAGCAGGATGGGGATCCAGCCGAGGTACTCGATCGCGGTCTGGCCCCGGTCGCGGCGCCCGTGTGCACCGAACCGCCGTCCACGGGTGTGTTTCTGCATGGTCAGCCCTCCCACACGGCGGAGGCCCGCCCGGGTGCGGTGAACGAGAAGTCGATGAATCCCGGGTAGAGGACCGGGACGACGACATTTACCTCCACGTCGTACAGGTCCCCACCGCCCGGCGGGCAGCTGATCTCGGCCTCCCAGGAGTCCGGCAGGTTCTTCCGCGCCGCCTGCTCGCAGACCTGCCCGGCCGCGCCCCAGCCCGCCGCGGCGCCCGCCCGGGCGCCCTCGTCCGCGGAGTTCCCCGCGAGCGAGAACGAGTAGCCGACGAGCGCCGCCTGCCAGAGCAGGACCAGCGTCGCCAGGATGATCGGCACCATTCCGGTGAACTCCACCGCGGTCTGCCCGCGGTCGTCCCCCACCACGGTCCCGCTCCGGAGAGCACGCCTCCGGGCGGCCGGCCCGGTCCCCATGTGCCTCCGGCCCGTCACCCGACCCCCGACGGTCCGCACACCGGCGCGACGCCGGTCGGCGGGACGCCCGTCGGTAACCCTCCGGTCCGTACCTGCCACGATGTGCATCGCTTCAACTCGCCCCCTCGGTCTCCGGCCCCTCAGGACCTTCTCCGGATGCCCAGGGCACCCCGGTCGCTCCTCAACTTTCCCTGCTTCTGCGGTGCTTCATTCGCCTTCACCAGTCCCAGCTCCCCCGCCAGTCCCCACAGCGCCTGCTTGACGGTGGACTTGGCCTCGAGGTCCTGCATCCGGCCGGCGTCCACGAGGGCCTGCAGTTCCTTGAAGTTGGCGGGGATGACGACCCGGGAGACCCGGGTGGAGGTGATCCGCTCGACGAGCGGGGGCTGTATCTCCGCGTTGCGCACATAGCGGTTGACGACGGTCACGGTCTCCTCCGCCTTGCGGATCTGGAGCCTGTCCCAGAGCCTGACCATGCGCTTGGCCGCGCGTACGGCGACCACGTCCGGCGTGGTGACGAGCAGCGTCGTGTCGGCCATCTCGATCGCCGCCGCGTTGGCGCCGTTCATATGGCTGCCGCAGTCGACGACCACGACCTCGTAGCGGTTCCGCAGGGCGCTGACGATCTGGCGCACCGAGCGCTCGGTGACCTCCTCGCCGCGCTCGCCCTCGCCGGGGGCGAGCAGCAGCCCGATCCCGGTCTCGTGGGTGTAGACCGCGTCCTGCAGGACGCGCGGCGAGATGTCCTGGATGCCCGCGAGGTCGACGATCGAGCGCCGGAACTGGACGTCCAGGTACGAGGCGACGTCGCCCGACTGCAGATCGAGGTCGGCGAGGGCGACGGTCATCCCGCCGGCCCTGGCGGCCAGGGCGAGCTGGACGGCGGTGAGCGTGGTGCCGACGCCCCCTTTGGCGCCGCTGACCGTGACGACCGTACCGCCGGGGCCGGTGAACACATCGCCGCCGGAGCCCAGATGGCGCCGTACGCCGACCGACCACGCGGCCGCCGCCTGCACTCGCTGGACGAGCTCCTCGTAGGAGAGGGGCAGGCCGACCAGGCCGCGGGCGCCGGAGTCCATCGCGGCCGAGTACAGGCCGGGGCTCGCGTCGGCGGTGACCAGGATGACCCCGACCGCGGGGAAGCGCAGGGCCACCTCCCGGATCAGTTCGAGTGCGGGCACCGGACCGATCCGCTCGTGGACCAGGACGACCTCCGGGAGCTCGTCCACGGACTCCGCGGCGAGCCGCGCCAGGGTGTCGATCAGCGATGTCGAGTCACCGACCGGCCCCGCCGGCTCCGCTTCCGGGAGCTGGCTGAGCAGGGTGGTGATGGACCGGGCGGCGTCGGCGTCACCGACGGCCGGGAGGATTCTGGTCGTCATCCGTCTCTCACTTGTCCCCTTCGAGGGTGTAAGTACCCTCCCCCGGGCGCAGTTGGGTCGAACCGCCGTCCGCGAGCAGCGCCAGCCGCACGTTCACCGCGAACGACTCGGCGTACGCGACGCGCTGGACGTCCTTGGTGTTGAGCGCGAAGGTGATCGGGACGGCCTCGCGCAGCGCGCCCCGCCTGTCGCCCTCCTTGGGCTCGAGCGCGGTGAGCCGGCCGACGTCGATGACCCGGGCGTTGGGGACGATGACGCGGGACTGCGCCTTCGCCCCGCCCTGGTCGTCACCGGCGAAGGTGGCGTAGATGTTGACGGAGTCGCCGGCTCTGATCTTGCCCGCCACGCCCGTCGCTGCGTCGATCATGATGGCTATCTCCTGCTCGTCTCGGTCGAGGGCCGGGCGCTTGACGAACATGTCGTCCTGGAGCAGCGAGCCCTTCTTGAGCTGGGTGACGGCCACCTTCCCGTCGACGACCGAGACGTCGGTCACCGCGTTCTCGGAGAGCCAGCGCTTCGGCATGGTGATCTTCTCGAACTGGTTCGGCTGCAGTGCCTGGTACGGGGCGACGTCGGACTTGACCCGGTACGCGGTGACCTCGGGCCCGACCTTGGAATTCACGTCGCTGATCACCGAGAGCACACCGGCGAACGCGCCGAAGGCACACAGGACCGAGAGGAGCAGCAGGATGACGCCGCGGCGTTGGCGTGAATTCATGAGCGGGGCAACCTCGATGGAAGACGTGGGCTGATGAGCGGACTGGTACGTGCGGTGGGGTGCGTATACGGCGGGGCCGCCACCGGTCCGCGCCCACCGCACCGGCGGCGCATTACGACCCGCGGTGCATCGGTGTTCCTTCGCCTAGGACACCTGTGGGATGCGTTCGGTTCTCGGCCGGGGCGAGTGGGGCCGAACAGAAACCGCAGCGGTCACCGATGAGTTCGATGCCGCACCAGGTGCACACCTCCCGTCGTACCGAGGAAACCAGCTGGTAGATCACGGAGATGTCGGGGAGGAAGGCGGCGAATTCGATCATCCGTGGGGTGCCCCACCATCTCGGGGAATCGGCCGGCAGTGCGGTCTCCTGGATTCCCTGGACCTGCCATGCGGGCGCCAGTGTCGCATTCACCCATTCCGACTGCAGCTGCCCTTTCGCCACCAGGAGCTGGGTGGCGAACTCGGGTCCGGTCAGCTCTCCGTGGCCGATTCTGACCAGCTGTGGACCGGGGTTGGCCACGACACCGAACTGCGAGCCGGGGACCCACGACTTGGCGTGGGACTTGAGGCTCACGGGGACGCGGTCGAGCTTGGTGACCGAGTTGAGCAGGGCGCCCGCGTGGATGTAGTGGGAGAGCAGCCGGGCGGCGGAGGCGACCACTCCGGCGCTGAAGTCGCAGACGGACAGCTGGCGCAGCTGCCGGACCAGCACGGACACCCCGAGCGGCGGAAGATCGAGCTTCAGCAGCGCGATCCGGTCGCTCTCCAGGACCGAGCGGACCGTGTGCAGTCTGCGCTCGTGGGCGGCGGTGATGGAGGCGGGGTAGAGGGCGACCACATAGCCGTTCTGCTCCACCAGGACCTGCATGTCGGCGAGTGCCGCGTCCAGCGGCTGGGTGTCCGGCGCGTGCAGCAGCGCGGCGGTGGGCGTATGGCTGTCCGTCGGCGGTAGCACCAGGTCGGCGCTGGTCACAGCAATCGCGGTCGGCACGCTGATTCCCCGTTCGGCTCCGGCCGCCGCAGCGACGGCGACGACCGCAGTTCCCCTGCTCTCCGTGCTTCTCCTGCATCAGCACTTTATCCACGTCCAACAGGTTCAGAGAACAGCTTTCGGCACCCGGTGACCCGACACTCACGCAATGCTCACCGGTCAAAGCGGACGAAGCCGCCAGAGGTTAACTCCTGTATCAGCGAGGGGATTTCAGGAGTCGTTCCTTCGCAATTCGGCTCCTCGGCGCTTCGCGCCCCGCGCCGCTCGTCTCCACATGTCCCGTGCGCCGCGCTCCGATCGGCCCGGCCGGGGCCCAACCCGCCGCCTGGGCCCGGAATGGGGCCCCAGGGCCCACGCCCCGGGCGCCCGGCATCCGTACCGTCCGATTCCGGTCGGTGAGAGCAGCGGTCCGACGACCGCAGGCCAGTGGGTCGGCAGGTCGGAGGGGCCGCCCGCCAGCCGGTGGGCCGGAGGGCCTGAGGGCCGGAAGGTCCGTGGGCCGGAGAGGGACGGGCATGGGACGGGAAGGACACACGGCTCCGCCGCGCGGACGCGGACGGGGCCCCCGCGACCGGGGCGCCGCCGCCTCGGAGTACGTGGGGGTGATCGTCGTCTCCGCCGCCGTGGTCGGGGCCCTCGTCGGCACGGGCGTCGACGGGACCATCGCCGACACGCTGCGCTGTCTCGTCACCTTCGGCGGGTCCTGCGGTACTCCGGGAGGGGGCGATGCGGCCCCCGGGACCGACGCCGACTACGAACCCGCGCTCTGCCAGATCTCCTCGGTCAGCGACAAGGCCGGCGCCAAGGGGAAGCTGCTGTTCATCGAGTGGGGCGAGGAGTACGGCTTCCAGCAGCAGACGTTCCGGTCGAAGACGGACGTCAACAAGGACGGCACGGTCGACGAGAACGACCAGCAGGTACTGATGACCTTCACGGACGCCGCCTCCATCGCCGCCAGGAAGGACTGGAAGCCGGGCGCCAAGGTCGGGCGGTTCGGCTCGGACAAGGTCGAGCTGGGCGCCGGGATCAAGGTCACCAACGGGGACACCTGGGTGTTCGACAGCGAGGCGGACGCGAAGGCGTTCCGCGACGACCTCGAGAGCCTGAAGACGTACGAGGTGGCCAACCGGCACTCCAGCGCCCGGGGCGGCGGACTGGGCAACAGCATCCTCTATCTCTTCGGCAAGGGCCCCATGGCCGAGGAGGAGAAGCTGCGCGACCGCATCGAGGAGCAGCTGGGCGACCGGCACATCAGCCACGGCAAGGTGGGTATCGAGGCGAGCGCCGCCGCCGGCCTGAAGCTCTCGCCCGGCGACGAGCGGAAGCTGAGCGCCGCACTGGGCGGGAACTTCAGGTTCTCCCCCGAGGCGACGTGGACCGACAACGACTTCAAGGGCACCAAGTCCTACACCTACAGCGCGTCGATCGAGTACGGCACGAAGGTCGGGTACGAGGCCGGGCCCCTCGGCGGTGAGGCCTCCGCGTCCACCACGCAGACGGGGACCATCACCGTCACCCACGACAAGGAGACCGGTGAGCTGCTGCGGATCGACATGACGCGCACGGTCGAGAAGGGCGCCACGAAGGACGGGGTGAAGATCGGCGGCGACAACGGCCGGGACGGCGACGGCAAGCGCGGCGGAAGCGGTTCGGTCAAGGGCACCGACCAGGAGACGGGCATCGAGGTCGTCACCGACTCGATCGTCATCCCGCCCGGAGCCGAAGGGGCGAGGCAGCGCGCGGTGGCGCGGCAGTGGCTGGACGGGAACGGCCAGTACGCGGCGCCGTTCAGCTACATGTTCGACCATCACGCCCCGACGACGCGGCCGGGCGCGGACGACCCGTTCGGACAGCTGCTCTTCGACGAGGGTCTGTCGAGCCGCACGACGTACACGGGTCTGACCGACGCGGCGGAGTACGGCTTCGAGCTGAACCTGGGACTGAGTCTGGGCTTCTCGGTCTCGAGGGAGACGAAGGAGGAGATCCTCGATGACGCGGAGTTCCTGGGGGCGCCGCAGGGAGGCGGTCGGAGCTATGTCCCGTACGGCTACTGTGCGAACTGATCCCGGCGACAGGTGCACCGAGGCCGTGGGCAGACAGGGCACGGGCAGCAGGCACGGCGCCGGCACGGGCGGGCGGGCCGGACGCACGACCGGGCGAGCGACGGACCGGCGGGGCACGACCGGGCGGGCCGAGGGCATGCCGGCCGTGCCCGCGCGCGCCCGCGGCGGCGCGCGGCGGGCCGGCCTGCGGCTGGTCACGGCGGTCGCCCTGCTGGCCCTCGCCGGATGCGGATCGGACCAGGCCGCGTCGGTCGCTCCGAAGGGGTGGGGAACGCTGGAGACGCCGTCCGTCTCGGTCGCGCATCCGCCCGCGTTCAAGGAGCAGGGCGAGGCCGAGCGCAGCAGGTTCAACGCCGCCGCGGCGACACTGACCGAGGACGGCCGGGCGGTCGGCACGATCACCGTGCAGCTCGGCTTCACCGAGGCCGACTCGGCGGAGGAGGCGGCGATCGGTGCCGAGGCGGGGATCGCCCTCGGTTCCACGCCCAAGGGCCAGAAGGAGATCACCGTCGCGGGTCCGGAGGGTCGGCGCGAGGCACGGCGGATCGACTTCGAGTTCACCAGAGGACCGGACCGGGTCCGGGGCGTGCTCGTCGCGGGACTGGACACGGCCAGGAAGGCGTACGCCGTGCGTGTCGACGCGGTGAAGGGACGGCTCGGCGACGACGATCTGAAGAAGATCGTCGAGTCGGTCGAGGTCAGGTAGGTCAGGCAGGGCCGGTGTCCGGCGCACCGCGCGGTGGGCTGCTGACGGGAGGCGGAGGACGATGACGAGGTACGGCTCTCCCGGGGCGTCCGCCCGGGAGGACGGGAGGCCTGGAGCGGCGCTGTTCGCGCTGGCGCGGGCCTGGGCGGCCGGGGTCGTCGTCCTGCTCTTCACGGAGTACGTGCAGGCGACGGTGGTCTACGAGCACGTGGCGACCGCCGCGCGGATGGAGACGTTCGGCGGACGGCTGCTGCTGGTCCATCTGCCGAACGCGCTGTGCATCGCGCTCGCCGTCTGGGCGGCGGCGCGGATCCACCGCGCTCCCTTCCGGGACTCGGTGCCGCGGCATCTGACGGCGGCGCTCGCCGTGCCGGTCGCGGCCCAGCTGCTGAACATGGGGCTCCAGTGGGAGCGGCTGGCCGCCGAGGGGCTGCTGATGTCCAACGCCGTACTGGTACTGGGGTGTGTCGCGGGTTGTGCGGCGGACCGGCTGCAGGAGGACGCCTGAGGGGTGGTCGGCGGTCGCGAGGCCGGGCCCGGTCCCCTGGGGACCGGGCCGCTTTCGTATACGGGGTTCCGCCAGAGGCCTTGACAACCCGATTGGTCTGGACCAGCTTGGGGCCAGCGGTGGCCACCGTTCCGTACCTCCTCCCCCACTCCCCCACGGAGGCAGCAAAGTGGACCGCACCACACGCAGACGCAGATGGCTCGGCGGAGTGCTGGCGCTGGCCGTCGGCGCCGGGCTCGGGCTGACCGGTGGGGCCGGCACCGCGCTGGCCGCCGACGTCAACAACGCCAAGAACGCCGGGTTCGAGTCGGGACTCACGAACTGGACGTGCTCCGGCGGGAGCGGAGCCGTGGTGTCGTCGCCGGTGCACGGTGGGGCCTCGGCGCTCAGGGGCACGCCCTCCGGGCAGGACAACGCGAAGTGCTCGCAGACCGTGTCCGTGAAGCCCGACTCGACGTACCGGCTCAGCGCCTGGGTGCAGGGCTCCTACGTGTACCTGGGCGCGAGCGGGACGGGAACGACCGACGTGTCGGTCTGGACGCCCGGCGGCTCGGGCTGGTCCCAGCTGAGCACCACGTTCACGACGGGCCCGGCCACCACGTCGGTGACGGTCCACACCCACGGCTGGTACGGGCAGCCGGCCTACTTCGCCGACGACGTCTCGGTGTTCGGACCCGACGGGGGCGGCGGCGCTGACCCCGACCCGGTGGTGCCCCCGGCTCCGGGCGGGCTCACCGCGGGCGCGGTGACCTCGTCCTCCGTGGCGCTGAGCTGGTCCGGCTCGTCCGGCGCGACCGGATACCACGTGTACCGGAACGGCACCAGGGTCCAGACGGTCACCGGAACCTCGACGACCGTGACCGGGCTGGCCGCCTCGACGTCCTACCAGTTCCAGGTGTCCGCCGCGAACGCCGCAGGAGAGTCGGCGAAGTCGGCGCCGGTGACCGCGACGACGTCGGGCGGCGGCAACCCGGGCAACCCCTCGGTGCCGAAACACGCGGTGACCGGCTACTGGCAGAACTTCGACAACGGCGCGACCGTGCAGAAGCTGCGGGACGTGTCGTCGCAGTACGACATCATCGCGGTCTCGTTCGCCGACTCGACCGCGACCGCCGGCGAGATCGTGTTCAACCTCGACCCGGCAGTCGGTTACGGATCCGTGGACGAGTTCAGGAGCGACATCGCCGCCAAGAAGAGCGCCGGGAAGTCGGTCATCCTCTCCGTCGGCGGTGAACGCGGCAACGTCACGATCAACAGCGACGCGTCCGCGACGGCCTTCGCCGACAGCGCGTACGCCCTGATGCAGAGCTACGGCTTCAGCGGGATCGACATCGACCTCGAACACGGCATCAACTCGGCGTATCTGACGAAGGCCCTGCGCCGGCTGTCGCAGAAGGCGGGCTCGTCGCTGGTCCTGACGATGGCGCCGCAGACCATCGACATGCAGAACACCGGGACGGAGTACTTCAAGACCGCCCTCGCCGTGAAGGACATCCTCACCGTCGTCAACATGCAGTACTACAACAGCGGTTCGATGCTCGGCTGCGACCAGAAGGTCTACTCCCAGGGTTCGGTCGACTTCCTCACCGCGCTCGCCTGCATCCAGCTCGAGGGCGGCCTCGACCCGTCGCAGGTGGGGATCGGCGTTCCGGCCTCCACCCGGGGTGCCGGGAGCGGCTACGTCGATCCGCAGATCGTGAAGAACGCGCTGGACTGCCTCACCCGGGGCACCAACTGCGGCTCGTTCAAACCCTCGCGGACGTACCCCACCCTGCGCGGGGCGATGACCTGGTCGACGAACTGGGACGCGACGGCCGGCAACGCCTGGTCCAACGCGGTCGGACCACACGTGCACAACCTGCCCTGACCACGGGCGCGGCCGCGGACACCACACGCGGCCCTCCCGTCCACGCCGTCCTCGCCGTCCTTCCCGGACAGGCAGCGCCACCGCCCCACCGGTGGCGCTGCCGCCGTTCGGGCGTTCAGTACACCGGCGGCCGCCGGGACAGGTGGAAGTGGACCACCGGCGCCACTTCCTCCAGCCACTCCCGCAACAGGGCCTTGCGGCGGGCGGTGATCCGGGACTCGTAGAGCAGTCCGCTGACGTGGGCGACGGCCACCATGAGGACGGTGCCGTAGGGGGCTGGGGCGTAGTGGACGGTCCGGATCTGCGCCCAGGGGAACTCCGTGGTGTGGCCCTGGATCTCCAGGGCCACACCAGAGCCGTCGACGACGACGGAGTTGGTGCGGTCGTGTGCGATGAACTCCGGTTCCTCGGCGTGCGCCGGGCCGCCGTGGGGCCGAGGCGGCGGCCCGGGGTGCGCCTGCGTCGGCACCGGCTGCCCGTACTGCTGCCCGTACGGGGATGCCGGCTGCCCGTACGGGTACGGCTGGGGCGGCCCGTAGCCGCCCGGCCCGTACCCGCCCGTCCGCGACGGGCCGTAGGGCGCCTGCGGGGGCACCGGTACGGGCGGGCCGAAGCCGGGCGGCGGTCCGGCGGCCGGAGGGTTCTGGTCGGGAAATCCGCCGTACGTCATGCCCGCCAGTATGGCGGCACCCTCACCAGGGGAGTTCACGCACCTGCTGGACGCACAGCACGACGAAGAGCAGCCCCGCCACACCCAGCATCGCGTTGCTCAGCATCCCGTTGCGCCACTCCCGCGGGGTGCGCGAGGAGTTGAGCAGCCACACCAGGGTCAGCGCCAGGAACGGCATGAAGAACGCCCCGATCACTCCGTACACGATGACGAGACCGAACGGCTGGTCGAGGAACAGCAGCGAGATCGGCGGGAAGGTGAGCCACAGCAGATAGGCGCGGAACGCCGGCGACTTCTCGCGCGGTGTCCCGGCCGGCGCGAGCGACGGCCGGTAGTGGGCGACGAAGTCCGCGAACAGCAGGCTGACGCCGTGCCAGACGCCGATCAGCGAGGTGAACGACGTGGCGAAGAAGCCGACGAGGAAGAGTTTGGCCGTGGTGGCGCCGTAGCGGTCCTCCAGGATCGTGCCGAGGTCCAGCAGGCCCTTGTCCCCCTTGGTGATCGCGATCCCCGAGGAGTGCAGCAGCTCGGCACCGACGAAGAGCATCGCGACCACGAAGATCCCCGTGGTGAGGTAGGCGACGCGGTTGTCGAGCCGCATGACCTTCATCCAGCCGGTGTTGTTCCAGCCCTTGGCGTTGACCCAGTAGCCGTACGCGGCGAGCGTGATGGTGCCGCCGACGCCACCGATCAGACCGAGCGTGTAGACGAGGGAGCCCTCCGGGAGGACGGGTACGAGCCCGGCGAACGCGTCGCCCAGGTTCGGCGCGACACGCACCGCCAGATAGACCGTGACCAGGAACATGACGCCCACCAGGACCGTCATGACCTTCTCGAAGACGGCGTACCGGTTGAACCAGACGAAGACGAGCCCGACGAGGCCGCAGAGGATGCCCCACCACTTGAGGCCCATCGCGTCGGGGAAGAGCGCACCGAGCGGCAGCGCGCTGGAGGACATCGCGGCCGCTCCGTAGACGAAGCCCCAGACGACGACGTAACCGACGAAGTAGACCGTGGTCCAGCGGCCGAGGCTGCGCCAGCCGTCGAAGAGGGTGCGGCCGGTGGCGAGGTGCCAGCGCCCCGCCGCCTCCGCCAATGAGATCTTCACCAGGCAGCCGACGACCGCGGCCCACAGGAGCGTGTAGCCGAACTTGCTGCCCGCGATCAGGGTGGCGACGAGGTCCCCCGCGCCGACGCCGGTCGCGGCGACGACGATGCCCGGGCCGATGTGACGCCAACTCGCCCGGCGCGTCACCGGGACCGCCGCCCGTCCTTCTCGGTCTTCCGTCGTGTCCGCCATACGTGTGGTCCTGCCTTCCCGTTCGTGCCGTGCGTCCCGTACCTCGGCCAACCGGTGTCCGACGTGTGCTATTGACCGGGGCATGCCATACCCCGACCATGTGCCCGACACACCAGAACCACCGTCAGCACATCCGCACGTCGCATCCAGCCACCCCCACACTCCCCACCCAGGAGACAGCATGCGACTTCGCACACGCGGCATCGGCACTCCCGGCCGCACCGGCAGACGCCGCGGCCGGAGGTCCGCCACCCGGTCCGCCACCCTCGCAGGCCTGCTGGCACTCGCCGTGGCGGTGCCCTTCACGGCGACCGCGTCCCCGGCACCGGAACCCGCGGGCTCCGCAGCCGCCGCGGCCGACGAGCAGACCCGCCAGTACGAGATCCACGGCCCGTCGACCGTCGCCGAACGCACGGCCGTCGCGGCCACCGGCGTCTCGATCGACGAGGTCCACGACCACACGGTCGTCGTCAGCGCCGACGCCGGCCAGGCCAGGCGGCTCCGCGCGCTCGGCCACGACCTGGAAGCGCTGCCCGCGCCGCCGTCCCGCAAGGCGGCGGGCACCTCGGCCGAGCCGTTCGACTTCCCGTCCGCCGACTCCCGGTACCACAACTACGCCGAGATGAACGCGGAGATCGACCAGCGCATCGCGGCCCACCCCGACATCATGAGCAAGCGGGTGATCGGCAAGTCCTACCAGGGCCGCGACATCATCGCCGTCAAGGTCAGCGACAACGTCGGCAGCGACGAGGACGAGCCCGAGGTCCTCTTCACCCACCACCAGCACGCCCGTGAGCACCTCACGGTGGAGATGGCCCTCTACCTGCTGCGCGAGCTCGGCGACGACTACGGCTCGGACTCCCGGATCACCAACGCCGTCAACAGCCGGGAGATCTGGATCGTGCCGGACCTCAACCCGGACGGCGGCGAGTACGACATCGCCACCGGTTCCTACCGCAGCTGGCGCAAGAACCGCCAGCCCAACTCAGGGTCGTCGGCCGTCGGTACGGACCTGAATCGCAACTGGGACTTCAAGTTCGGCTGCTGCGGCGGCTCCTCCGGCTCCCCCGGCTCGGCGACCTACCGCGGCCGGGCCGCCGAGTCGGCCCCCGAGGTGAAGGTCGTCGCCGACTTCGTGCGCTCCCGCGTCGTCGGGGGCAAGCAGCAGATCACGGCGGGCATCGACTTCCACACCTACAGCGAACTGGTGCTGTGGCCGTACGGCTACACCAAGGCCGACACGGCCCCCGGCATGACCCAGGACGACCGCGACGCCTTCGCCACCGTCGGCCGGAAGATGGCCGCGAGCAACGGCTACACCCCCGAGCAGTCCAGCGACCTGTACATCACGGACGGGTCGATCGACGACTGGCTGTGGGGCAGCCAGAAGATCTTCGGCTACACCTTCGAGCTGTACCCGAGGAGCTTCATCGGCGGCGGTTTCTACCCGCCCGACGAGGTGATCGAGCGGGAGACGAGCCGCAACCGCGACGCGGTGCTGCAACTGCTGGAGAACGCGGACTGCATGTACCGGTCGATCGGCAAGGAACAGCAGTACTGCTCCTGAACCGTGCGGTGCCGTCCGAACGGGCGGCACCGGCGCAGGCCCGGCGGATTCCGCCGGGCCTGCGCCCGTTCCTCCTCCCGGACGCCGTGGCCCCGGCGCCCCGCCGAGCCCGGTCGGCGTACCCGCCTCTTCCACGGACCGCCCGGCCGCCGTCCGGCCGGACGGGGTACGACATGTCCGCCGGCCGTCGCCGTCGGGCACGTCGAGGCGGTTTGCGCACGGCCCGCGTGTGCTCCGGGCGCGGATCTCGTACGCGAGGGTGGCATGTGACCAGGGGCCCGCCGGGGAGACCGCGCACACGACACCACCGACCGCCGCGGCCGCCGCGGCCGCCGCGGTCCCCCTGACGCGCCCACGGCGGTCGCGGCCTGGTCTGATGGGTCCACCGCCCCGGCACCCGGCCGGGGTGCCGGACAGTCCGAGCGTGCTGGGCGACGCGGCGTCGCCCAGCACGCGACAGCATGCCGAGGAGGCACGCCATGCCCGCCGACAACACCGTCGAAGGCCTCGACCGGCTCGCCCGCGAGACCGTCGACCACCGTTTCAAGGCGCTCCCCCCGGACGCCGAGGGCCTCACCGTCGGCGAGCTGGCCGCCCAGCGGCGCAACCTCTTCACCGGTGGCTTCACCACTCCCGTACTCGCCCTCTCCGCGGAGTCCCTGGAGCACAACCTCGCGCTGCTGGAGAGCTACGCCGAGCGCCACGGCCTCGCGTTCGCCCCGCACGGCAAGACTTCCATGTCGCCACAGCTGTTCGCCCGCCAGCTGGAGCGCGGGGCCTGGGGCATCACCGCCGCCGTCCCGCACCAGCTCCGCGTCTACCGCGCCCACGGGATCCGGCACGTCTTCCTCGCCAACGAACTCGTCGACCCGGTGGCGCTGCGCTGGCTCGCCGGTGAGCTGGAGCGGGATCCGGACTTCCGGTTCATCTGCTACGTCGACTCCGTGCGAGGCGTGGAGCTGATGGACGAGGCGCTGCGCGGCGCCGCCAGGCCCGTGGAGGTCGTGGTCGAACTCGGCGCCGGCGAGGGCGCGCGTACCGGTGCCCGCAGCGACGCCGACTGCACCGCCGTCGCCGCGGCGGTCGCCGCGGCGACGAACCTGCGGCTGGTCGGTGTCGCGGGCTACGAGGGCGAGGTCCCGGACGCGACGCCCGAGCGGGTGCGCGACTGGCTGCACCGGCTCGTCTCACTGGCCGTCACCCTCGACGAGGACGGCCGCTTCGCGGCCACGGACGAGATCGTGGTCAGCGCCGGGGGCAGCGCCTGGTTCGACACGGTCGCCGAGGTGTTCGCGGAGCTTCCCGAACTGTCCCGCCCGGTGCTCAGGCTGCTGCGCTCCGGTGCGTACGTCTCCCACGACGACGGCCACTACAGGCAGCTGACGCCGTTCAACCGGGTGCCCGAGGAGGGCGCGCTGGAGCCCGCGTTCCGGCTCTGGGCCCAGGTCGTGTCCCGGCCGTCCGGGCAGCAGGCGTTCGCCAACGCGGGCAAGCGCGACGCCGCGTACGACCTCGACCTCCCCGAGGCCCAGGTCGTCCGGGACGCCCGGGACGGGTCGGTGCGCCCGGCCGCCGGCATCACCGTCACCGGACTGTCGGACCAGCACGCCTGGCTTCGGACGGACGAGGACGCTGACCTGGAGGTCGGGGACTGGGTCGGGATGGGCCTGTCCCACCCGTGCACGTCGTTCGACAAGTGGCAGCTGATCCCAGTCGCCGAGGCGGACGGCACGGTCACCGACTACATCCGCACCTTCTTCTGATGCACCTCCCGAGCCACCCGCCGGCCCTTCGACCTGCGTCCCGCACGCGCTGATCGAACGGCACGTTCCAGCATGGCGAACGTGCCCTCACACATGCCGGAACTCCCTACGCAGGACACCAGCGCCCTCGTCGACGAGCGACGGGGAAGGCCGAAGGTCCACGTTCGCCGCCCCGGACGCGACGGGCACGGTGCCGGGGCGGACGTGCCGGGCGGCTACTTGAGGTAGACGAGGCCGTCGGTGGTGATGGTGGGGCGGCCGCTGGTGCCGACGACGACGATCTTGATGGTGTGTTTGGCGCTGGTGGTCCAGGTCTTGGTCCAGATCGCGTCGCGGTACTTGGTGGTGGACGACTTCAGGTCGACCGTGGCGGCCTTGACGCCGTCGACGTAGACGTACGCCTGTCCGGAGCCGGTGGCGCGGGAGACCACCCAGGCTGCGGACCTGCCGGTGAAGGTCCAGGTCAGGCTCGCGTTCTTGGAGGAGCTGGAGTAGGACTTGCCGCCCAGATAGCTGGTGGACGACTTGGTGCTCCAGGTACCGGACCGGGTGGCGGAGGTCTCCTGGAGGATCACCGGTGTTCCCGCGACGGAGGCGGCGGTGGTGTTGCCGGCCTGGTCGTAGGCGGTCATGGACCAGGTGGTCGCCGCACCCGACTTCGCCGTGTGGGCGGCGCTGTAGGTGGTCGGACCGTACGTCCTGGCCAGGGGTGCGGTCAGGCGCACCTCCTTCAGTGCGGCGCTGTCGGTCGCCTTCCAGCTCAGGGTGAGGGGGACGGCGGTGGTGTTGACGGTGCCGGTGCGCAGGGCGAGGGAGGGCTTGGTGGTGAAGGTGGGTGCCGTGGTCTCCGCGATGACGGTCGCTGCGGCGGACGTGGCGGTCTTGCCGGACTGGTGGACCGCCCGGACGCTGACCTTGCGGGTACCGGCGGCGAGGGTCGCCTTGGCGGAGGTCGCGGTGCCCGCGGTGGTCGCGGCTACCTTGCCGTCGACGAGCAGCTCGTACCGGGAGATCAGTGAGGTCGGGGTGGTGGACGACCAGTTCACGGTGACGGACGCCTTGGTGTAGTACGTCGTGCCGGATACCCCGGCGCCGGTGATCGATTTGATCGCCAGTCCGGTGACGGGGCCCCCGGCCCAGGAGCGGAGCGTGCCGAGCTGGGCGTAGAGGGCGTTGCCGGGGCACTGGGTGTTGTAGCCGTCGCGGTGACCGTGGATGGTGGGGAAGGTCAGCTGGGCGCCGCTTGCCCAGGTCTTTCCGGTGTAGTTGCGGCCGTCGGCGCCGGCGGTGAGCGTGGTGGTGCCGGCCGGGTCCACGCCGTACTGGCCGAGCTTCCACGCGGCGATCCGTGCGACGGAGACCATGGCGGCCTGCGAGGGTGCGGTGTCGGTGTAGGTGCCCAGGACGGAGACGCCGGTGGTCTCGGAGTTGAAACCGTAGGCGTGCGCGCCCATCACGGGCCGGCCGACGCCGCCCTTGCGGCCCTCGTAGATCGTGCCGCACTTGTCGACGAGGAAGTTGTAGCCGAGGTCTTTCCAGCCGAGCTGCTTGACGTGGTAGGCGTAGATGCCGCGCACGACCGCCGGAGCCTGCTCGCAGGTGTAGGAGTTCGACTCGGCGGTGTGGTGCACCACCACCGCCTTGATCTTCTCACCGGGCAGATAGCCGGGCTCCTCCGGGCTGATCGACTCGTCCGCACCCCAGCCGGCACGCGACGTGACCGGCGGCTGCGGCGCCGTCGAGGGAGGCGCAGGCGGCACGCTCACCGTAGGGGTGGCACTCGGCGCTCCGGACGTGGACTCGGACGGAGACGGGGACCCGCTCGGCGTCTCGGACGGGACCGGCGACTCGCTCACGGGAGGCTCGCCGGCGGGAGGCGCGGTCGGCTGCTCGTCGCCGGGAGAAGCCTCCGGCGCCGGGGCCTGCGAGGTCTCGATCCCGTCCGACGGCGAGTCTGTGGGCGTGGGCTGTTCGGTCTCCTCCACGGCGAATGCCGCCGGCTCCATTCCGGTGACCTTGCCGCTGCCGGGGTCGACCATGTCCAGCCGCAGCCCCGCGGGAAGACCGGAAGTCGTCGACGCCCCAGCGCGTACGCGCACTTCGACACCGTTCGATGCGCCGACCCAGGCAGGCTCGGTGCCACCACGCACGGCACCGCGCTCGCCCTGCCCACTGTCACCGTCGAGCCGGAGCCAGCGTGACCATTGGCCGGAATCCGACGACCGGGTGCGGACCTCGACCGTGCCGGCGAAGCGCGCCGCGGGATCGGTCCACGTCACGCCCAGCATGCTGAACCGCTCGGTGTCCCGCTGCGCCAGAGCCGCGGAGCGGCCGTCGTCGCTCGCCGTCAGTCGCTCCGTCCGGGACTGGGCCTTGACGGGACCGGGTCTGCCATCAGGCAGGACCTCACCCCCCGTACCGCCGGTCACCTGTTGGAAGACCAGCACTCCCACCAGCCCCACGACGGCCGTGGCCGCCGTGCCCCATAGCCCACGCCGCTTCATGCAGCCCACTCCTCATCCATAAACGACCGGAAATGGGCGACATGGGCACGACCGCGGTCGCACACCCTCCCCCTGTGGAGCGAGAACGTACACCGTCACGCGCCGGCGCCTGCACTCAGGAGGCACCGAAGAGGCATGACCGTCACGATTCTGGGCAGCAGACTCCGGATTCCTGTCACAGGTCGATATCGATCATGGGATGCCGGGCTCAAAACTGCCTGGACATAGGCCAGTTGGGACAGTTTGGGACCTTTTTTGATCTCTGTACGGTCACACACGTACTGCACAGGAAGTGCATACTTGTGATGAAGAGACCGAGGAATCATGACGATTCACAGTCCCACGCCCGAGGAGCGGGGACGGCTCTGGTCCGGGGGGAGCCTGCGCCACATAGCGGGCGGCCTCACCCTGGCATTGACCGTCACCCTGCTCGACGGCGCGAGTGCCGCCGCGGTACCGGGCTCAGAGGTGCAGTCCGCGCCGAAGAAACCGGCCGCCACCCAAGCGGCGGACATCCCGTCAGCTCGTGTCGCCGCCCGCTTGTCGGGGAAGCGGGTCGAGGCGCTCTCGGAGCGCACGGAGACGTCCACGACCTGGGCGAACAAGGACGGTTCGCTGACGACCGAGCTGACCGCCGGGCCAGTCCGGTTCCAGGACGACACGTCCGGTCAATGGCGTGACGTGGACCTGGATTTGTTCAGCCA
Source organism: Streptomyces sp. HNM0645 (assembly GCF_030056615.1). Lineage (NCBI taxonomy): Bacteria > Bacillati > Actinomycetota > Actinomycetes > Kitasatosporales > Streptomycetaceae > Streptomyces > Streptomyces sp. HNM0645. The sequence continues at coordinate 71,721 of NZ_JASHLT010000040.1, forward strand.
CTCAGGTGGTGTGGAGCCCAAGGCTCACCCCCGTGGGCTGAAGCTGGCGGGCAAGACGGGTGCCCCGGCCGCGTCCCTGAAGGCGGCCCAGGCGTCCAAGGCCGTCGATCTGGTCACCCTCGGCGAGGGCGATGAGCAGATCACGCTGCAGTGGAAGGGCGGGCTGCCCGCACCGAAGCTGGACGGCACACGCGCCGAGTATGTGAACGCCGTGCCCGGCGCTGACGTCGTCGTGGAGGCGACCCGCACCGGTTTCGAGCAGTTCGTCGAGATCAAGCAGAAGCCCGCCACCGAGGGCTACACCTACACCCTGCCGCTGAGGACCAAAGGCCTGAAGGTCAAGCAGCAGGCCGACGGCAGCGTGCTCTTCACGGACAGGAAGTCCAAGAAGCAGGCCGTCATGCCGGCGCCGGTGATGTGGGACGCCACCGTCGACAAGGTCTC
>NZ_JASHLT010000041.1:0-71089 GCF_030056615.1 Streptomyces sp. HNM0645
ACACCAACGGGCTCTTGCGCCAGTACTTCCCGAAAGGCACCGATCTCTCGAGATGGTCCGCCGAGGAAATCGAGGCCGTCGCTCACACTCTCAACAGCAGACCCCGTAAGACGCTCGGTTGGAAGACACCCGCCGAGGCGTTCAACGAGCAGCTACAGTTGCTTCAACAAGCTGGTGTTGCAACGACCGGTTGAATCCGGTCTGTGTCGTTGCCCATGAGCGGGCTGAGACAGAACACCGGACGCGCGAGGTCCTCGAAGCCCTCGTCGCCGGGGCTGCGGTCGTACGGGTGGCAGTGCGGCCAGGCCGCGGCGGTCCGGGCGGCCCCCGCCGGCTCGGCCCCGTCGTCGGTTCCGAACAGCAACCGCCGGTCTTCGGTCCGCTGAAAGGCGAGGACCCCGGTCGGACAGACGGGTTCGCAGGTCGGGGGCGGGCATGCGGCGGCTCCTCGGACGTGTGGGCCGGGCTCAGGAGACGACGGACGCGGTGAGGTCGGGCGTGCCCCGGCGCCACAGGGCGAGACGGTCGCGGATGCCCACGGTGTGCGGGTCCGTCGACCCGAAAGCCCGGACCGCGTCCGCGAGCACCGCTTCGCCTGTCCGGTTGCTGTGCGTACGAACGGCTGCGGGCCCGGCCGCGTCGCCGGTGGCCGCGGGTGAGTCGGCGGACCATGATGCCGATCATCGCCCAGCGGATCACGGTCTCGGACCGGGCCGGAATGGTCTCGTAGTCCCGGGCGAGGCGGCGGTGGGCGGTGAGCCAGGAGAAGGTGCGCTCGATCGCCCACCGCTTGGGTTGGACCCGGAAGCCGCGCTGCTCAGGTCCTTGCGGACGATCTCCAGCTCACGGCTCAGGATGGCGGCCGTCCAGCCGACCAGACGCCCGACGAAGCCCTGGTCCGCCCAGATCTTCTTCACCCCCGGGGTAGTCGAGGCGGGTCCACAGCAACGGGCACCGCACGCCGTCGCGGTCCTGGACACTCGCGGCGACAACGTGGACGGCCATGAGCAGGCCGAGGGTGTCGGTGACGATGAACCGCTTGCGGCTCTTGACCTTCTGAGAGCGGCCAGTGCCGTCAGGGTGCGGGCGCGGAGGCGGGGTGTGTGAGGCGCGGGGGCTGCCTTCCTGGCGCGGTGGGTCGGGCGGGTCCACCCCGGGGCCGCCGCCTCGGTCGGCGGCGGCCGGCTCAGCGGGAGCAGCGGGCCGGGGTCCTGTGACCCTCGGGTGGACGCTCCGCCGATGAGGCCCCAAAGAAGCGGGGCGGGTGAAGCCGACGTGCGTGGCGGGGCCGGTGTGGTGTCAGTGTGCGTCGGAGAAGTTGTGCACTCCCCACCAGCCTGAGTCGTCGTGGTAGATGCCCACGCCGACCTCGGTGAACGATGTGCTGGTCTGGCCCTTGTAGTGGCCGGGGCTGTGGCGCCACATCGCCTGGAACTTCTCCGCGGCTTCCTGGGCGGTCATCGACTCGTCGCTCCACCAGACGATGTTCTCGCCTATCCAGGTGCGCCCGCCGGTGACCAGGTATTGCGTGTCGGAGCTGCTGGAGTGGCCGAATCCGGAGGTGCGCATGTGCCGGGCCCAGGTGCGGGCGAAGTCGCTCAGGTCCGCTCGCAGGGTCAGCGGGGGCAGACCGACCGTCGCGCGCTCGGCATTGAGCAACCTCAGTGACATCGCCTCCGCGTCGCTGGTGCTCTGCGACGCCGAGCGGGGACCTGGAATGGTGGGGTCGGGGCCGACCGGGCCGCCCTTGGGCGACGCGGGTTTCGACGACGTGGTCTTCGCGGGGGCAGGAGCCGCGGGAGGCGAGGAACGTATCAGGCTGTCCCGGCTGCGGGTCGGCTTGGATGCCGTGCCGGAGGACGGCGAGGCGGACGGGACCGGGGAGGCGGAGGGGGACGCCGACAGGGAGGGGGAGGCTGTGAGGCTCGGTGTAGCGCGGTCCAACTTGGCGGCGGGGGTCGGCGTGGAGGCCGCGGCCACCTCGTCCGGGTCCGGCGGCCCCATGAGCACGATCGTGCCGGCCACCAGTCCCGCGACGGCAGCGGTGCCGGACAGGGCCGCAACCGTTCCTCCCCACCCTCGCGGGCGGCGGTGGCGGCGCTGGTCCGGGCGGTGTCCCCGCCGGGATTCCTCGTGTCGGGGCTCGTCCGCGCGGGTGGGTGACTCGTTGTGCAGGGGCATTGCGTCGCTCCGTCATGGTTCGGGTCTGCCGGCCTGATGTCCGACGTCTGGGAGAGCGGTGGCACCCGCCGGGACAACGCTTTTGTCGAAAAGAATTCCGCCATCGGCCTCATGGCCGCCCTCTCACCCGCCGGTACGGGCAATCCCCGCGGCAGACCGGGGGACTGCTCGACCGGTTGGTGACCACGCGCGCGGAGGCAGGGCAGGATGATCGGGAGCGCGACGCGGACTCGTGGCCAAGAGCCAGGCTGAGCGCAACAAGCAGAGCACGTCCGTCTTCTACACCGCGCCCTCACGGGACAGGCGGGTACGCCTGAGGCCGAGGCGCAGCCCGAGGCAGCCGACGGTGGGAAGCCTGCACGAGGGTGACGCTGCCCGACGCGCTGTCACCCCAGGCCCCGGGTGCAGCATTCGAGGCGGATGATCCGGCCGGCCGGCGGCAAGAGCCCGCGCTCAGGATCCAACCGCCCCCGGCGGTGCCGCGGGCGTGGGCGGACGGCGGTGTCAGGGCCGCGACTGCGAAACCCTGCCTACCCACTCCGAAGCCGTGATCCACCTCGCCATGACCGACCTCATGGCCCGCCGCCTCACCGGCGAGGACACCATCTCCCGGCGCGACCCAGAAATGACCGCCAATCAACTCATCCCGAGATGAAACATCGGACGAGAACGACCTCTCAGGCACACCCACTCGTTTTCGGCCTCGACCAAATCTTTCGGTGAGCAACTCCGGATGCGTGCATCCAGGACGGAGGACGGCTGTGCACAATCCGTTCGCCCCCCTCGGCATCCCTCTGGGGCCCATGCACAACCCTGGCGCCGCCGTCGCGATCTCACGGCTCTCGGACCGGCTCGGTGGCCAGCGCCCCGCCCTCGTGCTCTACCGCCGTTACGCTGAGACAGGCTGGCATCTTCCCAGCGCGAGCCCGGCGTACCCCGTCACGTCCCAAGCCACGCTGGAGGGCGACACATACAGGCTCCGGATACGGCGGAACGCCCGGCCGAGGAAGACTCGGCCGGGCGTCCCGGATGAAGGGCTACAGCTCCGCGGTCAGAGCTCGCCGCGGCGTTCGAGCTGATTCACCGCGTTCTCACGGATGACCTCGTTCTCGTCGTCGCGCAAGCCCTCGAGGGCTTCCCGGGCCTCCGGGCCGGGAATGCCGCCGAGCGCCCAGATCGCCTTCACCGCGAGCGCCCGGTTCTCGTCCCAGTCCAGGTACTCGGGAATCCAGCGAGCCGCCTCGCGCAGCGCCGGCACCGTCCTGGGCGAACGGAGCTTGCCCAGCATGCGCACGACGTCCTCGTGGCGAGTGTGCCAGTCGGCACGGGACAGCTCGATCAACGGCTCCAGGAACTCCTCGCCCGAGGCGCCGGCGGCAGCCTTGACGATCAACGCCATCGCGACGTCGTCGGCGTCCCGGCGGTCCATGGCGTCCCGGAGCAGCCGGAGCGCCAGGACCCCACCGTCGGACTCGCCGAAGTGGGCGAGCACCTCGTCCAGCGTGCGCGTCCGGCCTTTACCCGGTACGAGCACCAGGCCCATGACCAGATCCCGCTCCTCAGGAGTCATCGCCTGACCACCTCCCATGCGGTGAGTGCCGACGTGGTGGGGCGGCATGCCGCGATCTTGGTCGAAGGACCACCTTACGCCGGGAGAGTCCGTGAGGTGCGGGCGGCGCGGCGCTCCTCGGGTGTCCGGCGGGGCGGTAGTCATGGACCTGCGCGTGGGGCCGGTGCTGCGCCCGGACGGATCGGTGGCCTGGGGCGTCTGGGCAGCCCGTCGTCGCGGCACAGAAGCTGACGAGGAGGGCTGGCGATCCTGGACGCTCTGTTCACCCAGTCACCGGTGGGTCTTGTGGTGGTGGACTCGGACCTGCGCGTCCTGCGCGTCCTGCGCGTCAACACCGCCTCCGAAGGCATGCGCGGCGCTCCTGTCGAGCAACTGCTCGGCCGACCGGTGACCTGGCCGACCCCGACGGAGTGAAGGCGGACGGTCCGCGCGGTGCTCGTCAGCGGTATGCCGGTCCTCGACCGGCTCGTGCACGGCGGTCCCTCGGCCGGTACCGGCCGTGGGACCGCCGGTCCTCCCCGCCAGGCCGAACATCACTGGCCGCCGGAGCGGCGCGGTGCTGTCATGGGGAGGGAAGACGGCGTGGACGAGCATGGCAGGGCCGCGGAGGCTGACGCGCCGCATCGTCCGCCCGGGCGGTCCGACGGCGGCTGCCCCCGTCGCAAAGCGGAGGAGGCCGATGCCATGCTGCACCGCCGCACGGTCGACGACGTGATGACCGAGGAGGTCGTCACCCTCCGCCCCGACACACCGATCCAGGAGGTCGCCACCCTGCTGGACGCGAACGACATCGTCGCGGCCCCGGTCGTTGACGACGACGGCGCGCCCATCGGCGTCGTGTCCGCGTCCGACGTGCTGCGGCACGAGACCGGCATGCCCGATCCGCAGGGGCAGCACGGGAACGACGAGCGCGCCTGGGGCAAGGCCCGGGCCCGGACCGCGGGCGCGCTCATGAGCAGCCCCGTCTTCACCGCCCGCGCGGACTGGACGATCCCCCGGGACGCGCGGGAACTCCGCAGGCGGCACGTCAAGCAACTGCCAGTGGTCGGTGACGACGGGCTCCTCACCGGCATCGTCAGCCGCAGCGACCTGCTCGACGCCTTCATCCGCTCTGACGTCGAGATCCGCAGCGAGGTCGAGCAGGACGTCCTGGGACGCATCCTCGGCCTGGACGAAGGCACCGTCGCGGTCGAGGTCCACGACGGGGTCGTCACCCTGCGAGGCCACGTTCCGGAACCGCGTCTCGTCCCAGTGGTCGTGGGTCTCTGCCAGGGTGTCGACGGCGTCGTCTCCGTGGACGCCCACCTCGCCGCCACCCGATAGGGCTAGCGAGCCCTGTCGTCAAACTCCCGCCCCTCCGGGCCTGCCCCCTCGGGAGACTGGCGGCCTCGCACGGCCGCGTTTCGCCACGGAAGCAGATCACGTGGAGTGACGATATCGGTACGCCTTCGACTTGTCCGCGGCCCTGGTGAGTGCCCATGCGCAGTCGTGTTTGGCATGCCTCGGCTCGGTCCGGCGGCGACATGGGGGCCGGGCTGTTCGTATGCGTTCCGTTCCCGGGAACAGTGGCAGGGGCGAAGCCCGTGCAGTTCGCCCTTGCCGTCGGCGAGGCCCGTTTGGCGCGCACAGGCGTCAACAGGCTCCTGGGATCACCCCGGAGACTTCGGAACAGTGCCGCCAAGCCTGAAACCAGAGCAAGCGCGCCGCTGACCGCTCTCCTGCCCCTCGGTCGGGGCCATGGAGATGGTGTAAGAGCGCGACCTGATCCAGGAGTTGGCTCCCGTGTCGGGGCATGCTGAGCCGGCTCCTTGCCGCGGTCCCAGGTCAGTGCGCGGCGGAGTTTCCCGGGCGACCTGATGATTGCTCCGGCGGTGCGTCCCTGACGCTCTCGGCGCTGCGCCGCCGGGTCTCCCTGGCTCCGTCTACGAGTCGTGACGGCGGTTGTGCATGGGTTCGGGAGGCACCCGTTTCCACAGTCGGGTGATGTTCACGAATTCTGACGGCGGTGGGGGCTTGCCAGGCCAGGACCGGAGTACTCCTGCGCCGCCGACGACCTGGTGGCGCAGGTACGCCCCGGCTACCGATTCTCGGACCCGAGCGTGTTCTCGAACTCGATTCCGCAACCACGGGCACCCGGCCACCCTCGTCATCCCGTTCTTCGTCGGGGACGGCACGGGCGTCGTACGGACGCAGACGGTGAGCGACACCCCCGACCCGCACGGTGGACGCGGCCCCGACGGTCGCCGCGTTCTACGGGCTGGTCAGGCCCAAGGGTGGCTGGGACGGTACTGCGCGCGCGGACGCGTTCACCGTTCTCCCGGTCCGCTGAGCCGGGAGCCCGGCAAGGGCCGAGGGGTGGAATGCTCCCTTCCGGCGAGGCAGGCTGTACCTATGGGCTCCCGCCTCCGCCCCTCTCTGCGGCCTGGAGCGTCCACTCGACCAGGAGCGGGCGGTCACGGCGGAGTTCCGTTCAGGCTGGGGCAGTGTGTGCCCTTCGCGATCGTGCTGGCCGTGCTGGGCATCGAGTTCTCGCCCGCGCACTATCTGGTCACCGGCCCCGTGCTCACCACGACGCCGGCGCTGGCCGCGCTGACGATGGGGCCGATGGGCACGCTGTCCACGGCAGTCCTTGCTGCGGGTGTGAACGCGGCCTCCGCGACCTACAACCACTCGTGGGGGACACTGACCCAGCTGATCATCGGGAACTTCCTGGGGCTGTTCGTGGTGTCCGTGGCCAGTGTCATCCTGAGCAACGCCATGCGTACGCGCAGGCAGTGCGAGCTCGACCAGGTCCGCCGGATCGCTGTGGCGGCGCAGGAGGTCGTCCTGCGGCCCGTCCCCGAGCGGCTGGGCCCGGTGCGGGCCGCCAGCCTGAGCCTCGCCGCGGGGACAGGCGCGCTGGTCGGCGGTGATCTGTACGAGGCCGTGCAGACCCCGTATGGCGTCCGGCTGATCGTGGGGGACGTGAGGGGCAAGGGGCTGACTGCCATGCGCGCGGTCGCGGTGACCCTGGGCGCGTTCCGGGTGTCCGTGCACTACGAGGACGAGCTGACGGAGGTCATGCACTGCTGCGAGGCCTCGATGCGACGGGAGGCGGCCGTGCCCGGTGCGTACTCCCAGGAAGTCCTGACGGAGGGATTCATCACCGTCCTCATGGCCCAGGTGCCGGACGAACAGGTAGTGCTCGTGGTCAACCGTGGCCATCCGCCTCCGCTGGTGCTGCACCGGGGCAGCGTTCAGGCCCTGATGCCCGACACGCCACTGCCTCCGCTGGGTCTGGAAGACCTCGTGGACGGGCTTACCGCCAAGGCCGAGAGCTTTCCGTTCGTACGCGGCGACCGTCTGCTCCTGTACACCGACGGTGTGATCGAAGCCCGCAATCGCAGCAACGACTTCTTCCCTCTGCCGGAGACCATGGAGGGGATACGGGCGAGCACCACCCCGCGGGAGTTCCTGGAGGAACTGCACCAGGCGTTGATCCGCCATACCGGAGGCCGCTTGACGGACGACGTGGCGATGATCCTCGTCGACAGGCTCGACGAGGACACCGCCGGCAGCGGATACACGTCGAGCACGGCGCGTACAGCCTCCACGCGCCCCACGTACTCGGCGGAGAGGTAGCCGAGGAGCTCTCCTTCCTCGCACCGCGGAGGGCGGACTGCGGAGGCAGGAACGACGGCGGTCTCTTGTGACCATCCACGAGTCTCAAGATCGTCAAGATGCCCGCCCGCAACCAGACCGGAGCCACGACGGTCGAGCCCCGCCAAGCGGTGCGGATCGCCGACCGGTGGCTGCGGGAACACCGTCCCGACCTGCACGCGGCTGACCCCGAATCGTTCCCCGGCCACTACACCCTGCACGCCCTGCGGGGCGACGACACCGTCGGCATGCTTTTGGTCAACACCCGTACCGGCGCGGTCTGGTGCCACACCTGGCACGGACGCTTCATCCAGATGGAAGCCGCGGCGGCGATCGCCAGATCGGTGAGCGGAAGCGGCTCCATACCCAGAAGGGCCCGCAGGGCAGGCAGATAGACACCGGCCACTTGGAGGCTCAGCGCGGCGCCGACGGCAACGAGTAGGAACGGGTTGGCCAGGCTTCCCGGGCGGGCCCGGGAACCGAGTGCCACGCCGAGCTGCGTCACGCCGAAGATCAAGAACATCATGGGCTGCCAGGGGCGGGCCCGTCTCCCGGGCCCAGACCCCGGCGGCAACGGTCGCAGCGGCGACGAGGGCCCCATGAAGAGGAACCGCGGCCACAGGCCGGCACCCAGCACGCTCTCCTCGCCCCGCGCCCCGCGCCCGGACATGGCCGAAACGGGGGTCATCGCCCCGATCGTGGAGGACGCGAGATGAGAGGCCCGACATGATCCGGTACATCCGGCGGGCCGCCGCGCTCTGCCTCGTCCTGCTCATCGCGCTGCTCGTCGACGCGGCGCGGGTGATGGTCCTGGAGGCGGACGAGCTGGACGACAGTCCGGCCAACCGCCGGATCGCCATCACGCGCTGGGGCCAGCCGCGCGGCGAGATCGTGGTGGACGGCCGTCCGGTCACCGGCTCCCGGGACAGCGGACAGTAGCTGCGCTGGGAACGCACGTACACGAAGGGGCCGTTGTACGCACCGGTGACCGGCTACGCCTCGGCGGCCGCGGCCCGGCGGTCGAAGACAGCACCGGCACCAACGCGGCCATCCCCGGCTCCCGCGTCGGCGGCAAGACGGGCACCGCCCAGCACGGCCTGGGCAACACGGGCACCCCGACGCCTGGTTCATCGCCTGGGCCCAGGCCGCCGACTCGGCCCAGCCGGCGGTCGCGGTCGCGGTGGTCGTGGAGGACGCGGACGCGAACCGCACGGACATCAGCGGGGGCGGGGACGCGGCGCCGATCGCGCGGGCGGTGATGGAGGAGGGGTTGCGGCTGGAGGCGGAGGGGCGGGGGCGGTGAGGCGCGCGGGTGACGCCCGCCGCTCGACAGCCTCCGGAAACGGCGGGACGCCCGGCCGAGGAAACTCGGCCGGGCGTCCCGGATGAGGTGCTACGACTCCGCGGTCAGAGCTCGCCGCGGCGTTCGAGCTGCTTCACCGCGTTCTCGCGGATGACCTCGTTCTCGTCGTCGCGCAAGCCCTCGAGGGCCTCCCGGGCCTCCGCGCTGGGAATGGCGCCGAGCGCCCAGATCGCCTTCACCGCGAGCGCCCGGTTCTCGTCCCAGTCCAGGTACTCGGGAATCCAGCGAGCCGCCTCGCGCAGCGCCGGCACCGTCCTGGGCGAACGGAGCTTGCCCAGCATGCGCACGACGTCCTCGTGGCGAGTGTGCCAGTCGGCACGGGACAGCTCGATCAACGGCTCCAGGAACTCCTCGCCCGAGGCGCCGGCGGCAGCCTTGACGATCAACGCCATCGCGACGTCGTCGGCGTCCCGGCGGTCCATGGCGTCCCGGAGCAGCCGGAGCGCCAGGACCCCACCGTCGGACTCGCCGAAGTGGGCGAGCACCTCGTCCAGCGTGCGCGTCCGGCCTTTACCCGGTACGAGCACCAGGCCCATGACCAGATCCCGCTCCTCAGGAGTCATTCCCTGACCACGTCCCATGCGGTGATGTTGTCGTTGAAGAGCTTGAGCGCCTTACCCTTGCCCAGGCCGATGTTGATCTGCTCGCCCTCTTGCTTGAAATGGGCGTGATTCCTGTTCCATCTTTTCACGCCCATGATCGGGGGCATGTTCGGGTACGCCGCCCGGACCATCGGGGACTCGTCCCGCAGCCCGATCGCCGCGAGGGCCGCGGTGGTGCCCGGCTTCACCGTGAACTTGACGAGAACACCGTCGTAGTCCTCCGAGAACCCCTGCGTCGGGGAGGTGAACGTCTCCCCGGTCCCCGACAGACCGCCGCCGTTCTTCAGGGTCTGGTAGTGCTCCTTTGGCATCGCCCGGTAGAAGGTTTCCCCGTCGGAGTCACCACCATCATTGTCGGCCTTGCCGGAGCCGCCACCGCCACTGGATCCACCGTTGCTGCGGGAGGAGCCGCCGGACTTGCCGCCGCCTCCGCCGCCGGAGCTCTTGCCACCACTGGCGACGGGCTTGCGCTGCGGCATGGAGGAGGGCTTGGGCGCCGCCTTGGCCTGTGCCTGCTTCTGGGTGTGGTTACCCGTCTTGCGCTTCGCCGCGGCTGCCGCGTCGGCCTTTCTCTTGGCTGCTTCGGCTGCCTTCTTCTTGGCCCGTTGCGCGGCCTCCTTCTTGGCCTTCTCGATGGCGGCCTTCTTGGCCTTCAAGGCTGCCGCCTCGGCGGCCTTGGCCTTCGCGAGGACCTGCTCGGCGAGCTTCTTCGCCTTCTTGAACGCCTGGATCGCGTCGATCGTGCGGTCGACGGCCTTCAGAACGGACGGGATCTTGCCCAGCTTGGTCCACGGGATGGCCCCGATGATCATGCTGCCGCAGGACCACATGTCACCGCCGAAGCAGGCCATGGCATCGCTGAGGCCGATGAAGTCGCTCAGGATGCCCCAGGCCGCCCCGATGATCACCGACGTCAGCGACTTGCCCATGGTGGCCTGCGCCTGGGCGATCATCGCCGGGGACAGTCCCGCGCCCTTGAGGGCCGCGGACCGCTCGGAGGCGGTCAGGGTGATCGCGAGACCGCTCGGGTCGGAGTACGTGACCGGGTTGTTCTGCGCGTACGCGTACCCGTTGGCCTGCAGGGGGTCGTTCAGGTCGAGCTCAGGGTCAACGGACAGGAAGCGTCCGACCACCGGGTCGTAGAGACGGGCACCCAGCGGCTGGAAGCCGGACGAGTCGTTCCGCGTCTGGCCCAGGAACCCCTTCCCGGTCTGGATGTTCTGCCCTGCCTTGTCGGCACCACGCTGGTTGCCGAAGGGGTCCTGCTTGCGCACCCGCACCGGCATGCCGGTGTAGAGGGCGACCTCCGCGTACACGCTGCCCTGGTGATCCGTGGCGAGCGCGGTGAGCGTCTCGGAGCCCGTGCCGTTGGCGTAACGCAGGATCGCGCCGTCGGGCGCCGAGTAGGTGCGCTCGCTGCGGACCAGGACGCCGCCCTGCTGGACGGTGACCTGCGCCTCGCCCAGGTTCAGCGTCGCCTGCTTGCCCTGGATGGTCAGCAGGCGGCTGCCCTCGGGGCCGTAGATGTGACGGGTGTCGTTCTGCGGCAGCCACTGCTGGGCCGTGGAAGCGGCGTCGCAGGTGGCGAGCACGATCGGCGTCGAGTTCACGTTCGCCGCGCCCTGCACCGCGAGGCACAGGTTTCCGGAGGCGGGGTGGATCAGCTGGCCTGAAGCGTTGCGCTTCAGGTGCTGGGCGCTGGTCCCGTTGCACTTCTGCAGCTGGAGCGTGGAGCCCGCCGTGTTGGCGGCCGGCTGGAGGCACCAGTTGCCGTAGACCTTCAGGGTGCCCAGGTTCGGGTCCGTCTGCGGGGTCTGCGTCGAGCCGGGAACCGGCTCGAACTGCCAGCTCTGCGCCACCGTGCCGTTGCAGGCGTACAGCTGGATCGCCTGGCCGGCGGACGCGACCCCGGACTTCAGGTCGAGGCACTTCTGGCCGAGACCCACGTACGGGGTCTTGCCACCGGTGCCCTGGCCGGTGATCCGGTCCACCTGACCGTCGTAGGTCCAGGTCAGTTCCTGCTTGTCACCGTTCTCGACCGAGGTGATCGACTTGGTCTCACCGGTCAGCTCGTACAGACGCGTGGCCTCGGCCTTGACCTGCTGACCCGCGGGGGTCGTGTAGGTCTTCGACACCTTGGTCAGCGTGTGCGGCTGGCTGCCGTCGGCCTTGCCGTAGGCGTAGGTGCTGACGGCGTCCTTGGCGGTGTTGCCGGAGAGGTCCTTCTCGGTGAGCTTGGTGCGGTTGCCGAGCAGGTCGTACTCGTACTCCTGCCAGTAGCCGGAGCCGTCGGTGCCGGAGACGGCGTTGAGCGTGCCGTCGGTGTTCTTCGGCGTGGTGCAGCCCTGCGTCGCCGGTTCCTTGTTGGTCCAGGCGGACTTCAGCTGACCCATCGGGTCGTAGCTGAAGCACTGACGCTCCTCGATCCCGACGGACTTCTCCTGGATCGTGGTGACGTTGCCGGCCGGGTCGTAGGTGTAGGCCCGGTTCGAGACCAGGTTGCCCCCGACGAGGGTCCTGTCGGCGGTCGTGTCGTTGGGGCCGCCCTTCTCGCGGTGGACCGACTGCTCCTGGAGCTCACCGCTGCTCTCGTCGTACGTGTTCTGCGTCCACACCCGGTACGGCATCGCGCCGAGGGTGGAACGGAGCACCTGGCCGTAAGGCGAGTAGACGGTCTCGGAGCCGTACCAGTCCTTGCCGGAGATCGAGAGCGGCTTGCCGTCCTTGTTGTAGCGGACTATCAGCTTCTCACTGGCGAACTTGCCCACCGCGGGAAGGGTGGTCTCGTTCAGCATGCCGTTGTCGGAGTACACGTAGTCGTACGTGTAGTCCTTGGCGAAGCCCCACGTGTCGACGATGGACTGCGGCAGGGACAGGGTGGTCGAGGTCGGCTGGTAGTCCTTCGTGTAGCCGTTGACCTTCTGCGTGTACGCCAGCGCGTCCGTGTAGCGGGTGGCGGTGGCGGGCATGCCCTTGCCGCCCGGAGCGGTGTCGTAGGTGAGGTCGGTCAGGACCTTGCCGGTGGCGCTGTTCTCACGCGTCTGGATCGGCCGCGACAACTCGTCGTAGCCGTTCCAGACCTTGACGCCACGGGCGTTGGTCGTGGTCAGCGGACGGTCGAGGGAGTCGTACTCGATCCGGGTCGTGCCCTTGTCCGGGTCGGTGGTGGTCTCCAGGCGGCCGCGCTGGTCGTACGTCCAGGTCCACGGGTGCGTCGGGTCCGCCGAGGCGGTCGCCTTCACGGGCTGGCCCTGCGTGTCGTACTCGTAGCGCGTCGACGTGAAGCCGCCGGGGGCCGCCGGGTTGAAGGTGTCCGTGCGGACGGTGCGGCCGGTCGCGTCGGTCCAGACGCGGTAGGCCGAGTCGCCCTGCGGCTGGATGACCTTCGACCAGTCCGGGCCGTACTCGTAGCGGACGGCCTTCTCCGGGACCTCCTGCGAGATGGCCTCGGTCGTGCCCGTGAGCTTGACCTTGAGGACCGGCATCTCCTCGAGCACGCGGCCGAGACCGTCGTACTTGAAACGGGTGATGTTCGGGACGGTGGTGTCCGCCTGCGGGGTGAACAGGTCGCCGCTCGGGGCGTCCTGGTTCAGGTAGGCGTTGTTGGTCTGGTAGATCTCACCGGCGCGGTTGTACAGCGTGTCGGTGATCAGACGGCCGCCGCCGTCCGCCTGCTCCTGGGACTGGCGCTCCCGGCCCAGACCGTCGTAGATCGTGACGGACTTCTCGACCCGGTCCTCGTAACCACGCGCGTACGTGGTGACGTACGGAGGCTTGCGGACCTTGCCGCCGTTGGGGTCGTTCGGGTCGGGCTCCTCCTGCGGGATCGTGTACTCGGCCTTGAAGTCCGGCACGGCGCCCGCGGCCGGGGTGCGGCCCGCGGCCCAGGCCTCGGCGAGACGGCCCAGCGGGTCGAACAGCGCCTCGCTGACGTGCCCGTTGGGGTCCGTGGTCTTGACCGTGGTGGCGCGTCCCGGCTCCAGCTCCTGGATCTGGCTGTGGCCGAGCTCGTTGGTCGTGGTGACCTTGAAGACCTGGCCCGTGGCCGGCCCGATGGGCTCGTAGCTGATCGTGGAGGACTTCGGCGTCAGCATGGTCAGCTGCTCCGGGTCGGTCGTCCGGATCACCCGGCCGATCGAGTCGAAGCCGGTGGTGCCGTTGGTCTGGAAGTCGGTGCCGGTGCCGTTCAGCGACCACGACTCGGTGGCCAGGCCACGGGTGGTGGCGAGGAGCGACGTCTGGTTCGCGTCGAACGCCTGACCGTCGTAGGCCGTACGCTGAGCCCCGCTGAGGGTGGACAGGTTCGTCCAGTTGGCGTTCGCGCACGTCGTCGGCGAGACCAGGACCTGCTTCGACAGACCGATCAGGTTCTTGTCCGTGCGGTGCAGGTAACCGAGCTTGGTGCAGGACTCGTCACCGGTCTTACCGGTGTCACCGAGGCTCTCCACCAGGGTCGGCAGACCGTACGTCGACTCGTAGGTCGTGTTGGTCTCGACCGTCCGCAGCGTGCGCGTGTCGTCACCCGCACCCGAGGACTTCGTGTACGCGATCTCCTCGGGCTCCGTGACCCGCCACGCCTGCAGCGGCTTGAGCCCGTCGCCGAGGTCGCGGCTGGCGAGCTCGGTCGCCTCGGGGATGGTGATGCTGCGGGTCAGCCAGTTGGTGTCCGCGTCCGTCGCGTTGGAGTAGGAGAGCTCCTCGGCGATGCGGCCGGCGAAGGCGTCACGGTCGTACACGGGCTGGCCGTTGTACGTGATCGTGTTGCCGTGGACGTCCTTCATGGGGACGGTGTCGCCCATGCCGCGGTAGAAGCGGGTGACGGCCTTGGTCTTCGGGCCGTCGACGCCGGGGATCTCCTCGGCGGGGCTGGTGCCCTCACCACTGTCGGCCGTGGCCTTGCGCTCGCCCGTGGTGACCGTGGTCTGCTCGAAGCCGGCGAACTGCGAGTAGGTCCGGGTGGACTTCTTCGTGAACTCGGCCTCGGCCAGCTTCCAGCCGGCGTTCTTGTAGTCGTACGCCGTCAGCGTCGAGTACGAACCGTCGACGTTCGGCAGCTCCTCGATCGTGTCGACGACGTACTTGTTGAACCAGTCGATGTCCTCGATCTCGGCGTCCGGGTGCCAGAACACCGGGTAGCAGAGACGGGTGTTGGACTTCAGCGCGGCGGTCTCGGTCTTGCCCGGCAGGTTCGTGCTGTCCTGGCACGCGGTCTCGCGGGGCTTGTAGGTGACGACCGTCTCGCCGCCGTACTCGTTGACGACACGCGCGATGCGCAGACGCGAGAAGCCGGGTCGCGGATCCGTCGCGGCGCTGCCGCGGTAAACGCGGTTGGGCATGTCGTCGGAGTTCGACTCGAACCGCACCGCGTTCAGCTTCACCGAGGCGTCGGTGGAACCCTTGCGGGCGTAGCCGGTGCGCTGGATCGACTCCAGCCAGAGCGCGGTGTTGGCGCCGGTCTTCAGGACCGGGAAGCTCTGCTTGAGCTGGTACTCGTCGACGACCTGGCGCGCGGTGGTGTCGGTACGGCGCTGCGCCGAGGTGGTGATCTTGGCCAGGCGCTTGCGGGTCCAGAACGTCGGGCCGGCGTTCCAGCACTTGCGGGTGTACGTCGAGGTGACGGCCTTGCAGTTCAGGTCGGCCGGGGTGTCGTACCAGATGCGGTACTTGCCCGGGTCCTTGTCCGTGAACTCCGCTTCCGAGCAGGTCAGGCCGGCCTCGGGGTAGCAGCGCTCGGCGACGGTGAAGCCGACGCGGGCCGGGGCCGTCGCGGAGAAGATCGATTCCTTGCGCTGGCCGTAGTAGATGTGCGACAGGTAGCCGCCGCGGTGGTACTTGACCGGGCCCTTGAAGTAGAAGTTCTTCGCGTAGTAGTTCTCCTCGCGCTCCCAGAAGAGGGACATGGCGTTGCCATGGATGTCCTCGACGTAGTCGAGGTTCCACCGCCAGGCCTGGAGGCAGGAGGAGCTCTTCCAGTTGGTGGTCCCCGCGCCCGCGTAGCAGGGCTCCCCCGAGTGGTTGCCGTACACCGGCACCGAGAGGACGGAGTCGGTGTACGGGTCGTCGGCGGCGGTGCCGTTGTCCGACCAGCCCGGGAGCTTGTTCAGACCGAAGTGGTAGCGGGTGCCGTCCTTGGTCGTGACGACCCAGTACTCGCCGTCCGCGTCCTTCAGTACGCCCGAACGCGGGTCCTTGGACGTGTCCTTGAGCCGCTCGATCTTCGAGCCGTCACCGTTGGCGGTGAACCACTGACCGACGGGCTTCCCGTCGGTGCCGAGCGGGCCCTTGTCCTTGTCCCAGACCAGCTCGGTGGTCATGCCGCCCAGTGAGAGGGTGGCGTTCTCCGAGCCCCAGCACAGGTCGGCGGTCTTGTGGTCGGTGTTGTTCGCCCCGGCCCGCTTGGAGTCCTGGCGGCAGTTGTTGTACGACCGGGTGATCGAGCCCGCGTTGTAGTCCCAGCCGTCGCCGATCCAGGAGGCCTGGTTGTTCGACGCCGAGGTGCGGCCGTCGACCGTCTGCGAGTTGTACGACAGGGCGACCTTCGGCATCAGACCGCCGGCGGTCTCCGGGACCTGCACCTGGTACGAGTAGGTGAAAGCACCGTTCGACGAACCCGCCGCCCAGGAGCCGGAGGACAGCAGCGGCGAGGCGGTGAAGTCACCGGACGCCGAGGAGCCGGTGTCCATCGCGCCGACGACCTGGCGGCCCGAGGCGCCCACGTTCGACGAGAAGGCGGCCTTGCGCGCGGAGGCGCCCGAGACCTTCGATGACCCGTCCTCGTCCGGCAGCAGGTTCGCGACCGGAACCGTGCCGGAGAGGATCTGGCGGGTCGCGGCGTTCTTGGTCTTGCCGGACGTCGCCTTCAGCTTGGTCTTGGCCGCCGGCACCTCCTTGACGGTGCTGCGCAGCCGCTCGACCTCGACGTCCGGCTCGTCCCCGACCGACATGGTCTGGATGCCCGTGTCCGGCGCACAGTCGCCGGTCTCCGGGGAGTCGATGACGCAGCTGGGCAGCAGGACGAGACCGAAGCGCTCGGCGGCAAGCTGACCGTAGCGGTCCTCGAAGGCGGTCGTGTCGACGTCGACGACCACCCGCGCCGTCGGGTCCGCCGTCACCGGCGGCACGATCTCCATGATCATGCCGGGCACGCCGGTGTCCTCGGACGTGGTCGTCGCCTTGACGGCGACCTGCCAGTCACCGGCGATGGTCGCCGGGTCCTGACCCACTGGCACACCGACACCGACCGGCAGGAGCGCCTGGGTGGTCGTGTTCTTGACCTGGACCGTGGTGCCCGGCGTGGCCGTCGACGGGTCCGCCTGGCCGGCATCCGCCGCCCAGGGGTCCGTGGCGACCGGTGCGTAGGCCGTGATCGGGTTCTCCGGCGCCGTGCTCAGCGTCTTCGGAGCCTGCGCGTTGTCGGCGAGCGTGGTGCTCGGCGGAATGTCGGGGAGGTCGACCTCAGAGGTCGTCTCCTCACGGGACATCCCGTCGCCGGGCACCGCCAGGGCCTGCGAGCCCAGACTCGTCACCGTCAATATCGATGACAACAAAAGGACGGTCGCCGTGCGGCTTCGCCGACGGCGCCGTCGTTGTGACTCTGTCATGGCCAGGCGTCCCCGCCCCAGCCATGACAGTGGACCTGAAGCACGCATGCGCGTCGACTCCCACCCAGACGAACAAGACAACGGAGGTGCGGAAACACCAAAGAGCACGCGTCTGCATCAGGCGCGTGCGTGCGCACTCTCTGTCATGAGCGCCACATGCTTCAAGATCGGGGCAGGGGCGCGGACCGCCGCTCTCGTGAGTTGCCTCACGCGATATAACCGCACAGATCAGCAGATCAGATGATCTCTCAGGTTAAGCGGCGGGATTTTCTTGATCCATGCCATAACAGGTGATCAAAAGCCGCAGATACAACGCTGGTGACCGAACATCAGGCACTCACCCACTCCGCATAACATGTTTACAACACTCTTACATGTAGACGGATCATGTTGATCGTGTGATCGTGTGCGCGCCTTGTGTCCCGCGGCCTGCCGTCGGGGGCTGCCTGTGCTGTCCTGTCCGCCTGGTCCACACGGGAGTAGACCGCCGTGCCCGCGCCGCCTCGTTTCCTCAGCCCATTCGTGCGCACACGCACCAGGCTGAGTCTCACTCTCGGCCTCGTCCTGGCCGCACTCACCACAGCCCTGCTGCCCTGGTGGCAGCCCGATGCCCCGCCAACCGCGCAAGGGGGCGGGACGACCGACGCGAGACCGGCGAAGGTCGGCCCGCGCGACGAGGCCGCCGCAGCAGCGGAAGCCCGGCGTACCGGTAAGAAGGTGCTCGTCGACACGGCGACCACCGCGAACCAGCTCATCTGGGCACTGCCGAACGGCAAGATGCGCACCCAGATCGACGCCCAGCCGCAGCGTGCGAAGAACGCCCAGGGCAAGTGGGCGCCGATCGACACCACGCTGCGCCGGACGAAGGGTGCCGGTTCGCTGAGCATCCGTCCGGTGAACGCGGTCGTGCCGGTGCGTTTCGCCGGCGGTACCCGGTCCGCGGACCGCGCCGACCGTTCGTACGTCCGCGCCCCGCTGGCCGGCGAGACCGTCCTCGCCGAGGTCGACCTGAACGGCCACACCGTCGCGTACACCTGGCCGGGCACCCTGCCCGAGCCGGTGCTCGACGGCCCGCGCGCCCTCTACCCCGAGGTGTTCCCGGGTGTCGACCTGCTGCTGGTCGTGCGCGCCGAGGGCGGCTTCGGCCAGCTCCTCATCGTCAAGGACGAGCAGGCCGCGCAGAACAAGGACCTCGCGACCGTCTCGTACGGGCTGCGCTCGAAGACGGCCGTGTTCCGGCAGGACACGAAGGCCAACCGGATCCAGGTCCTCGGCAAGGACGGCAAGGAGGCCGGCAGCATCCCGACCCCGTTCGCCTGGGACTCGGCCGGCCGCGACCCCGAGCTGCCCCCGGGCACGCCGCAGCGCACCTCCGTGGCCACCACGGCCGACGTGCTGAAGCTGTCGGGCCTGACGGGCATCGAGCCGGGCGCGAAGTCCGCCCAGCTCCCCATCGTCCTCGAGGGTGACGGCACCGGCTCCGCGACGCTGAACCTGGACGTCGCGGCCACGGGCCTGCTCACCGACAAGGACACGAAGTTCCCGCTCTTCATCGACCCGCCGCTCAACAGCGACTGGCTCGCCTGGACCGTGGCGTACAAGAAGTACCCGAACTCCAGCTTCTGGAACGGTACGAACTTCTCCTCCGGCACCTCCGACGCCCGCGTGGGCTACGAGAGCGACACCGGCGGTCTGGCCCGCTCCTTCTGGCGGATGAGGTTCTCCACCAGCTACGAGGGCGCCAAGTTCGACTGGGCCACGTTCAAGATCGTGAACAACCACTCCTGGTCCTGCACCGCCCGTCAGATGGAGTTCTGGCTGACGGGCGGCATCTCCTCGGGTACGACGTGGAACGCGCAGCCGAGCTGGTCGAGGGTGCTGCACAAGAAGTCCTTCGCGCACGGCTGGTCCTCGTCCTGCCCGGACGCGTGGGAGTCGTTCACCGTGACCTCGGCGGCCCAGGAGGCCGCCGACAAGGGCTGGTCGAACATCACCCTCGGCATGCGGGCCACGTCCGAGACCGACACCCAGACCTGGCGCAAGTTCGCCGCGACCGGTGCCCGGATCGAAGGCGAGTTCAACCGCCCGCCGAACCAGCCGACCTCCGGCACGTCCTCGCCGGGCGGTGCGTGCGTGCCGGGCCCGACCGCCAGCACGCTGATCGGCCGTACGACCATCACGCTGAAGGCCAAGGGCTCCGACCCGGACGGCGCTCCGCCGAAGCTGCGCTTCCGCTTCTGGAAGGACGGCAGCACCACCAAGAAGGAGTACGTCGCCACCCCGACCTCCACGGGCTACGGCCAGATGGTCATCGAGGCCACCGATCCGCTGCTGACGGGCCTCACGGCGAACACGCTGTTCAAGTGGGACGTACGGTCCGAGGACTCGACGTACCCGAACGCGGGCTCCACCTCGTCCTTCTTCCCGAACGGCAGCGAGCCGTGCCAGATCACCGTCGACCCGATCGCCCCGCCGCAGCCGGACATCACCAGCACGGTGTTCACCGAGGCCACCGACGACGGCAAGACGTGGGCGACGGTGAACTTCGGCAAGCCCGGTGACTTCACCTTCACCGCCGCCGGCGCCTCCAAGTTCCGTTACGCCTTCGAGGGCAACGGCTACGTCGACGCGCCGACCCCGGTCAACGGCAAGGTCACCCTCACGAACGTCACCCCGCCGCACGCGGGACCGGTGACGATCACCGTCTACGCCTACGACGTCAACGGCAACCAGAGCATTCGCGGCGACTACAAGTTCTACCTGCCCCCGCGTGACGCCGCCGACGGACCGATGGACACGGGTGGCGACAACATCCCCGACCTGCTCGTCCTCTACGCGGACGGCAGGCTGCGGAACTGCGTCGGCGCCCCCGCCGACCCGACCGTCCCCGGCACCGGCGGTGAGCTCTACAACTGCCTGTCCGGCTCGTACGTCACCGCCGGCAAGAAGGTCGACCCGGCGAACCACTGGATCAACACCGCGGGCACGCCGTCGCTGATCGCGCACTACAACGACATCTACCCGGGCGACGGGTCAACCGACCTGTTCGCCGTCACCCCGGACAAGCAGTTCTGGCTCTACCCGGGCGACGGCTACGGCACCTTCAACGTCGACCAGCGCATGAAGATCCGGCTGCCGTCCAACGCCCCGGCGCCGTCCACGTGGACGCAGATGAAGGCGATCGGCGACATCACGGGTGACAAGCACCCGGACATCGCCCTGCGCGCGGGCACCGCGTTCTGGATCCTCTCCGGCTACACCGGCGGCAGCTTCCAGTCCGCCACGCTCATGGAGGGCACCGCCTGGGCCACCACCGCTCGCGACATCGTCAACATCGCGGACATGAACAAGGACAACACGCCCGACCTGCTGTGGCGGAACGTGTCCAACGGCAACATGTACGTCCGCCACGGCAAGCCCGGCGCGGTCGCCGGCAGCGTCGACCTCGAGTCGATCAAGCTGGCGGCCAACTCGGTCAACGGCGACGTCCGGTTCGGCACGAACTGGACCGCGACCAACATCACGGCCGTGATCGGTATCCCGGACGTCAACAAGGACGGCGTCCCGGACATGTGGGCCCGCGAAGGCGCCACAGGCAACATGAAGCTGTACAACCCGTCCACCACCGACACCAACGCCCCGGTCAAGACGGTCCTGTCCACCGACTGGAGCACTGTCAAGGCGTTCGGCTGATCCCGGCCGCCCGCTGACGACACCGAGCCCCCGGCACCACTCGGCGCCGGGGGCTCACCCCATCTCACGTACGGCCACGAGTACGAAGCCCGGCCGTCGTGGTGGCGTTGCGGCCGGGCCAGACAGCGGCAGTCGGTCAGTCCTCGCTCGCTGTCAGCTTCTCCAGCGCGGCGACCAGCTCGGTGCGCCGCTGGTCGGACGTGTTCTTCTGCTCCTGCGCCGTCCAGGCGAGCGCGAACCGGTCGACCTGCCGCCAGTCGCTGCCGACCTTCTTCATTTCCTTGACCCAGTTCGCGGCGACTGCCGGCGTCTCGTACTCGTAGATCGAGACGGTGTAGGTGGCAATGAGCTGGACGCAGTCGTTCTTGTGCGGCTCTTTGCCGGCAGCCTCGTTGGAGCACAACTTGGTGTTGTCGGTCTGGTCGCCGAGGTCGACGACGCCGGTTGCGTCGGCAAGTTCGGCCGCGACTTCTTCGGCGGTGAGGCGGTCGGGCTCGTCGTTGCTGGAGCAGGCGGTAAGTGCGAGCGCGGTGATCGCTATGGCAGTGACGGTGTGGCGGTGGCGCATGTTCTCCCCGGGAACGCGGTGGTTGCGGAGGAATCATGCCGTACCCGGGACGGGACTTCTTTCCCGGCATGCCTGATCCCGTACTGCCGCGCCCATGTCCGCGACGCGGCGCACACAGCCCGGGCTGACCTTACGCCCGCCGTACCTCTGTATCCCGTACCCATACCTCGTACATTCGGCCTGTGCGTGACTGATTGCCGCGCCTCGCGATAGTCGTCACACGCCCCCGCTCGAGCGGTGCGCGTGCCACGCGGCGAGGGACATGCCTGTCCCCCACCGATTGTCCGCTGCTCCACCCTCCCGAAAGGTCACCCATGACCTACCTGCTGCACGGCCCGCCACACCACCGAGGAGTAGCCGTCACATGCCGCTCGGCCCGGACACTCCTCTCTCCAGCAAGCTCGCCGTACCGCTCAACAGGAAACGCAGGACCGAAGGGAAGACCCCCAGCACGCGCGCGCTAGCGGCCGCAACGGCGGCAACACCAGGGGCATGACCCACCAAGTCATCAACGATCTCCTGAACGGGGTGCAGTCCCACCCGAAGAGCTCCCAACTGATCGGGCTCGCAGAGGCGTTCGAAGGGGATGCGTACGTGTTCAACCCCAACTACTACCGGCGCTGCGCCTGCAAGGCGCCTGCCCTCGACGACCTCCAGCCCGGCGACATCATCTACTGGTACAACAACAGCCGGCACAACGGCCTCTCCATAGGCGACGGCAAGGCCATCCACGCGCCGCGCACGGGCAAGAACATCGAGATCACCAACCTCGGCTCCATGCCGTACTTCGCCGCCACGCGGCCGTGATGGCCGCGTGGCTGCCGACTGCAGCCGGCCATATCTAGAAGCAGTGCCACCGAAGAGAGACCCCGAATACTCGTGGTCGTCCTAACTGGGCAACCCGCAGCCGAGCATGGTCGCGTACACGGTCTCGGCGACGTTCTGTTCGTCGTGGCGAGGGAAGCGGGAGGAGTCGGGCGGCGTCAGTGGCGGCGCAGGATCGGATGCCGATATCGGTTTCGTCACTTCCGGAGGTGGCCAGGGTGCGGGAGTTCCAGCGGGGTGCGGTGCGGCTGCACATCCTGCATCACGCGGCCGAGGAGGAGATCCACGGTGCGTGGATGACCGAGGAATTGGCCTCCCACGGCTACCGGATCAGCCCCGGCACCCTGTATCCGACGCTGCACCGGCTGGAGGCGGAGGGGCTGCTGGTGTCCGAGCAGCGGGTGGTCGACGGCCGCACCCGGCGGGTGTACGGCGACCGAGGCCGGGAAGCAGGGGAAGAAGGGCCTGCGGAAGATCACCTCCGCAGCCACCATGCACCGCATCAACGACACCCTCAGCTCGGCTCTGTCCTGGGGCGTCAAGCGCGAACAGCTCTTCCCGAGGAACTGGGCCCAGCTCGTGGAGCTGCCGGCGGTCACCCGGCCCAAGCCGCTCGTCTGGACTTCCGAGCGCATCGAGCACTGGAAGCGCATCGGCGAGAAGCCCGGCCCGGTCATGGTCTGGACACCGGAGCTGACCGGTCAGTTCCTCGACTTCGTCAAGGACGACTGGCTCTACGAGCTGTGGCACAGCTTCATCTTCCTCGGCCCCCGCCGCGGCGAGATGGCCGCCCTACCCTGGACGGAGGTCAGCCTCGATGCCCTGTGGCTACGGATCTCCCAGCAGATCGTCGAGGTGGCGTACGAGCTCTACGGAGAAGCGCCAAAGGCCGACAGCGTTCGCACCCTGTCCCTGAGCCTGGAGTCCGGGGACAACCTCGCCGCCTTCCGCGCGAAGCAGGAGAAGCAGCGCCAGCCGTGGGGAGACGCCTACGTCGAGAGCGGCCGGGTCTGGACGCACGAGAATGGCGAGGCGCTGCACCCGACTGGATATCCCGACGCTTCACCCGCCTCATCGAGCTGTCCGGCCTGCCGCCGGTCCGCCTTCACGACCTGCGGCACCTCGCCGCCACCCTGTCCCTGCTTGCCGGGCACGACATCAAGGTCGTCCAGGAGAAGCTGGGGCACTCCTCGCGCCAGATCACCTCCGACACGTACACCAGCTTGCTGCCCGAGATGATGCGGGCCGAGGCCGAGTCGGTCATGGCCGTCGTCCCCTTCCAGGTGCGCACGCCGCTGACGATCCCGGAGACAGCCTGGCAGAACGACATCGCCGTCTTCTTCGCGCACGGCGCCAGGCAGTCAGGTGACACCTGGGCCGTCGGAGCTCAGACCCGGCCGGACTCCGACCTCCTCGGCATGATCACCCTGACCGGCCGGGGTCAGGACGACGCCGCCAACGGAGCGGTGAAGTGGGTGCGTGATCACTGCTCCGCGAGCGACCTGGAGCTGGTGCGTGTGGAGAACTTCAACGACCGCTACCTCGAGGAGCAGCGAGCCGACTTCTCGCTCACGCGCTTCATGGTCGCCCGCTCCGAGTCCCCGACCGTCGAAGGGTGGGCCCTACCGACCGGCCTGCCTCCGGCTGCGTCCCGCCACGGTCTCCGGGCTCCGAACAGGCGCCGGAAGGCGGCGTGAGGGCGCTTCTGTCCACTGAATCGCCCCCGCGTCCACTGTGTGTCCACTGGATCTTGGTCTGAGCGGATGAACGGGGGGCACCACCTTGGAGTGGTGCCCCCCGTTCTCGCGTTTCCGCAGGTAGAAACGGTTCTCTGGGAGAACCTTGCGGTGGGGCGGGTGGGACTCGAACCCACGGCCGACGGATTATGAGTCCGCTGCTCTAACCGGCTGAGCTACCGCCCCCAACGGCGTGTCGCGCACATGTGTGCGCGCCGTCTGCCGCAGCATAGCCGCTCATACGATCTCCTGCTTCGGATGGTCGGCAAGACCACGATCATGAGGACCGCGCTGCCGCCCAGGCGGTTCCACGCCGGGACGACAACATGGAACAACATGGAAAAGGGCCCCCGAGGGGCCCTCTTCCGTCTCTGCTCCCCCGGCTGGACTCGAACCAGCAACCCTCCGGTTAACAGCCGAATGCTCTGCCAATTGAGCTACAGGGGATCGCGCTCCCCCGACTGGACTCGAACCAGTAACCTGCCGGTTAACAGCCGGCTGCTCTGCCAATTGAGCTACAGGGGATCGTCGCGTGTGCACCGAACGTACCCACCCCGGGTGTTCCCGGGCGGCGCTCGCTCGCTGCGACACATACATTAGCGCAAGCAGGGGGGTGCTCCGCCAATCGGTTCCCCCCGGTGACCACGCGGTGAGCTCCGGGCAGGCGCCCGGGGTGATCGCAGGGTGATCTCGGGGCCTCGCGGGTAGGCGAGCACCACAAGCTCACGGTCCGTATCGAATCGGTGTCGGCGACGACGCCTGCGAAGGGTGGCAGCCATGCGCTACCGGCTCACGTTCATGGCCGGACTCGGTGTGGGATACGTGCTCGGCGCGCGGGCCGGGCAGGAGCGTTACGAGCAGATGAAGAAGTCGGCGCGGGAGTTCGCGCGGAACCCCGCCGTGCGGAACGCGGCGGAGTCCGCCGCGCTGACCAGCCGCGAGGTGGCGGGCAAGGCGCTGCACGCGGTGAGCGACAAGGTCGGCGACCGGATGCCCGACGCGGTTGCCGAGCGGGTGCGGTCGCTCCGGGAACGGAGTCAGGGCGGCGAGGACGACTGGGGCACGAGCAATACGTAGCCCGCCTCCCGCGCCGGTCCCTCCCGGCCGCATCCGAGCCCCGCGCCTTTCCGGCGCGGGGCTCGCCCGTGGGGGACGTGATGACGGCCGGCCCCTGACGGACGCGGCAGGCGCCGCCCACCCCGTTGCGAGGCCCTCCGGCCGTGCGAGTGGCGCGAGTGCGGCAGAATCTGAAGGCATGGGGATAGTCGCCGGGCTGGACAGTTCGTCCGCATTCACTCGCATCGTCGTCTGCGATGCGGACACGGGCGCCGTACTGCGCCAGGGATACGCACCGCATCCCGTCGAGGCCAAGGCCACCGACGTCGATCCGCAGGCGTGGCTGCTCTCACTGGGCGAGGCCGCGGCCGGGGGGCTGCTCGAAGGCGTGCAGGCCATCGGCGTATCCGCGCAGCAGCACGGGCTGATACCGCTGGACTCGTCAGGTGCGCCCGTACGGCCCGCCATGGTGGGGAACGACAAACGGGCCCAGGCCGCGGCGGCCGATCTGGTGGAGGCGTTCGGCGGGCGGCAGGCGTGGGCCGAGGCCGTCGGCTCCGTACCCCAGTCCGGGCTGCCCGTCTCGAAACTGCGCTGGCTGGCGCGGACCGAACCGGATGCGGCGCGGCGCACCGCGCTGGTGCTCCAGCCCCATGACTGGCTGGTGTGGCAGCTGCTCGGCAGGCCGGTGCGGAAGACGACGGACCGCGGCGCGGCGTCCGCGACCGGGTACTGGTCCGCGGGCACCGGCTCGTACCGGCCCGATCTCGTCGAGCTCGCGCTCGGACATCAGGCGGCGCTGCCCGAGGTGCTGGGCCCGTCCGACGCCGCCGGGACGACGCCGGAGGGGCTGCTGATCTCGGCCGGCACCGGCGAGACCATGGCCGCCGCGTTCGGACTGGGGCTCGCGACCGGCGACGCGGTGGTGTCCCTCGGCGCCACCGGTTCCGTGATGGCGATCCACCACGAGGCGCTCGCCGACCCGTCCGGGATGATCACGTCGTTCGCCGACGCGACCGGCATGCATCTCCCGGTGGTGCACACGCTCAACGCCGTACGCGCGCTCCGCGGCACCGCCGAGCTACTGGGCGTCGAGGATCTCTCCGAGCTGTCGGCGCTGGCCATGAAGTCCACCCCGGGCGCCTCCGGCCTGGTGCTGCTCCCCTATCTGGAGGGCGAGCGCACCCCGCACCTGCCGCACACCGCGGGCACCCTGACGGGACTGCGGCGCGAGTCGATGAAGCCAGAGCATCTGGCGCGTGCCGCGTTCGAGGGCATGCTGTGCTCGCTGGCCGACGCGCTGGACGTGCTGCGCGGACGCGGAGTGGTGGTGCGCCGGGTGTTCCTGCTGGGGCAGGCCGCGGAGCTGCCGGCGGTCCAGGCCGCCGCCCCCGCGATCTTCGCCGCGCAGGTGGTCGTGCCGCAGCCCGCCGACTACGCGGCGCTGGGCGCGGCCCGGCAGGCGGCGTGGGCGTTCGGTACGGCGCAGGGGACGCTCGCTCCGCACACCCCGCCGTCCTGGCAGGGCGCGGCCGCGCAGGTCTTCGAGGCGGGTGACGAACTCTCCGTCGGCCAGGCGGTGCGCCAGCAGTACGCCGCGACGCGCGAGCAGATCCATCCGGGGGCGTTCAACCCCTGACCGGGGCGCGGTCCTCGGGCCGCCGGGGGCCCGGACCTGCCCGGTGCCGAAGCGCCTCGGCCGGCGGCTGCCGTTCGAGACGCCGCACGGCACGTTGATCGGCCCGTACGCGGCCGCCCGGTGGTCGCGGCCCCCGTCGTCCCCGATCTGCCGGCGGCGACGAGTCCGGCACGGGCCGCGGCGTCCGGGCTGAAGGAGTGCTCCGCGTGGCAGGACGCGCCGAGCCCGGTACGGACGGTGCCGCACGAGCCCGGGCGGGCCCTGCGCGACGGCTCGCCGCCACCGGGCGAGTACGCGGCGGGCTGGGTCGAGCGGGACGTCCGACCGGGCCCGGAGCGGCGACCGGACGCCGGCGCACCGGCCGTCGTCCACGGGCGGGTTCTTGACCGGGCCTTGGCGAAAACCCTTGGGCAGCCGGTGGTCCGGTACCGGAGTATGGGGGGCGACTCCACGAATGCCGCCGAACCGAGAGACAGCCGCGCGTGCTCATACGACTCCTCCGGACGTTCCTGCGTCCCCACCGAGAGGCGATCACCCTGCTGGTGGCGCTGCAACTGCTCCAGACCGGCGCCACCCTCTATCTGCCCACGCTGAACGCGGACATCATCGACAACGGTGTCGTCCGGGGTGACACCGGGTACATCCTGACGTTCGGCGCGCTGATGATCGCCGTCAGCGTCGTCCAGGTCGTGTGCAACGTCGGGGCCGTGTACTACGGCGCGCGGACCGCGTCCGCGCTCGGACGGGACGTGCGGGCCGCCGTGTTCGACCGGGTCCAGTCGTTCTCGGCGCGCGAGGTGGGGCACTTCGGCGCCCCGTCGCTGATCACCCGTACGACCAACGACGTCCAGCAGGTCCAGATGCTGGTGCTGATGGCGTTCACGCTGATGGTGTCCGCGCCGATCATGTGCGTCGGGGGCATCGTGCTGGCCCTGTCCCTCGACGTTCCGCTGTCGGCGGTGCTGCTCGCGGTCGTCCCGGTCCTCGGCATCTCGGTGTCGCTGATCGTCAGGAGGATGCGACCGCTGTTCCGGACCATGCAGGAGCGGCTCGACACCGTGAACCGCGTGCTGCGGGAACAGATCTCCGGCAATCGCGTGATCAGGGCGTTCGTGAAGGACGGCTACGAGGAGGACCGTTTCCGCGGGTCGAACACCGAGCTGATGGACGTGTCGATGGCGACCGGCCGCCTGATGGCGCTGATGTTCCCGATCGTGATGACCGTCGTGAACGTGTCGAGTGTCGCCGTCGTCTGGTTCGGCGCCCACCGCATCGACGGCGGCGGGATGCAGATCGGCGCGCTCACCGCCTTCCTCGCCTATCTGATGCAGATCGTCATGGCCGTGATGATGGCCACCTTCATGTTCATGATGGTGCCCCGCGCCGAGGTCTGCGCCGAGCGCATCGAGGAGGTCCTGGCGACCGGGTCGAGTGTCGTGCCGCCGCTCGCGCCCGTGCGTGAGACGGCGCGCCACGGCCATCTCGAGGTCCGCGGCGCCGGCTTCCGCTACCCGGGCGCGGAGGAACCCGTGCTGCGCGGGGTGGACCTGGTGGCCCGGCCCGGTGAGACGACCGCGGTCATCGGCTCGACGGGCAGCGGCAAGTCGACCCTGCTGGGGCTGGTTCCACGGCTGTTCGACGTCACCGACGGCGCGGTCCTCGTCGACGGGGTGGACGTGCGGGAGCTGGACCCGGCGCTGATGGCGCGGACCGTCGGGCTCGTACCGCAGAAGCCGTACCTCTTCTCCGGGACGGTGGCCACGAACCTCCGCTACGGGAATCCCGAGGCGACCGACGAGGAGCTGTGGCAGGCGCTGGAGGTCGCGCAGGCCGCCGACTTCGTGCGCGGGCTCGACGGCGGGCTCGACGCCCCCGTCGCCCAGGGCGGCACGAACGTGTCGGGCGGCCAGCGGCAGCGCCTCGCGATCGCGCGGACGCTGGTGCAGCGGCCGGAGATCTATCTGTTCGACGACTCCTTCTCCGCGCTGGACTACGCGACCGACGCGGCGCTGCGCGGCGCGCTGGCGCTGGAGACGGCCGAGTCCACGGTGGTGATCGTCGCGCAGCGGGTGTCGACCATCCGCGACGCCGACCGGATCGTGGTCCTCGACGAGGGCCGGGTCGTCGGCACGGGCCGCCACCACGAGCTGATGGCGGGGAACGAGACGTACCGGGAGATCGTCCTCTCCCAGCTGACCGAGGCGGAGGCTGCCTGATGGCCGGTCCTGGCGGACGTATGACGATGGGCCAGTCCGGCGAGCGGTCCATGGACTTCAAGGGCTCCGGGCAGCGGCTGCTGAAGCAGCTGCTGCCGGAGAGGCGGGCCCTGTGGGTGATGGTCACGGCCGGTGTGCTGAGCGTGGGGCTGTCGGTGGTCGGGCCGTGGATCCTCGGCAAGGCGACCGACCTCGTCTTCGCGGGCGTCGTGGGCCGGGAGATGCCGGCCGGACTGTCCCGGGACCAGGCCGTCGAGGCGCTGCGCGAGCGCGGTGACGGCGGCCTGGCGGACATGCTGTCGGGGGTGGACTTCACGCCCGGCCGGGGCATCGACTTCACGGCCGTCGGCGGGGTGCTGCTCGTGGCGCTCGCCGTGTTCGCGGCCGCGGGGCTGCTCATGCTGGTGTCGACGCGGGCGTCGATCCGGGTCATCAACCGGACCGTGTACCGGATGCGCGAGGACGTGCAGGCGAAGCTGGCGCGGCTGCCGCTGTCGTACTTCGACAGGGCCAAGCGCGGTGAGGTGCTGAGCCGGGCGACGAACGACATCGACAACATCTCGCAGACGATGCAGCAGTCGATGGGCCAGCTCATCAACTCCCTGCTGACGATCGTCGGCGTGCTGGTGATGATGTTCTGGATCTCGCCGCTGCTGGCCCTGGTCGCGCTGGTGACCGTGCCGCTCTCGGTGGTGGTGGCCGCGAAGGTCGGCAAGCGCTCGCAGCCGCAGTTCGTCCGGCAGTGGCAGTCCACCGGCCGGCTCAACGCGCACATCGAGGAGATGTACACGGGCCACACACTGGTGAAGGTCTTCGGGCGCCAGGGGGAATCGGCGAAGGACTTCGCCGAGCAGAACGATGCGCTGTACGAGGCCGGGTTCCGGGCACAGTTCAACAGCGGGATCATGCAGCCGCTGATGTTTTTCGTCTCCAACCTCAACTACGTACTGGTGGCGGTCGTCGGTGGACTGCGGGTCGCGTCCGGCACGCTGTCGATCGGCGACGTCCAGGCGTTCATCCAGTACTCGCGCCAGTTCTCGATGCCGCTGACGCAGGTGGCGTCGATGGCGAACCTGGTGCAGTCCGGGGTGGCCTCGGCCGAGCGGATCTTCGAACTGCTGGACGCCGAGGAGCAGACCCCCGACCCGATCCGCGGGGCGCGTCCCGAGGAACCGAGGGGTGCGGTCGCGCTGGAGAGGGTGTCCTTCCGCTACGACCCGCAGAAGCCGCTCATCGAGGATCTGTCGCTGGAGGTGGAGCCCGGTCAGACGGTCGCGATCGTCGGCCCGACGGGGGCGGGCAAGACCACGCTCGTCAATCTGCTGATGCGCTTCTACGAGGTGACGGGCGGCCGGATCACCCTGGACGGGGTCGACGCGGCCACGATGTCCCGGGACGACCTGCGGGCCGGGATCGGGATGGTGCTGCAGGACACCTGGCTGTTCGGCGGCACGATCGCGGAGAACATCGCCTACGGCACCGCGCGCGAGGTCACCCGGGAGGAGATCGAGGAGGCGGCGCGGGCGGCCCACGCCGACCGCTTCATCCGGACCCTTCCCGACGGCTACGACACGGTCATCGACGACGAGGGATCCGGCGTGAGCGCCGGGGAGAAGCAACTGATCACCATCGCCCGGGCGTTCCTGTCCGACCCGGTGATCCTGGTGCTGGACGAGGCCACGAGCTCGGTCGACACCCGCACCGAGGTGCTGATCCAGAAGGCTATGTCCCGGCTCGCCGACGGACGTACGTCCTTCGTGATCGCGCACCGGCTCTCCACCGTCAGGGACGCGGACGTGATCCTGGTGATGGAGAATGGGTCCATCGTCGAACAGGGCACGCACGACGAGCTGTTGGCGGCGGACGGCGCGTACGCCCGGCTGTACGCTGCGCAGTTCGCACAGGCGGTCGCCGAGGTCGACTGACCCGCGACGACCAGCGGAGCCCCACGGGGAGCGACGGGAACGACGGGGAACGGGGAGACCGGATGGAGAAGAAGTCAGGCACGGGGGTGGCACTCGGGATCTCGCTGGGCATGGCCGTCGGGGTCCCGATCGGGTTCGCTTTCGACAACCTGGGGCTGGGCATCGGGCTGGGCGTCGCCATCGGCTCGGGCGTCGACGCGCGCAACGCGCGGTCCACCGAGGGGCCCTCCGACGGCGACGCTCAGTCCAGATAACCGCGCAACTGGTCGGCGTAGGCGTGGTCGCGCAGCTTGCCGAGCGTCTTGGACTCGATCTGGCGGATGCGTTCCCGGGTGACGCCGAAGATCCGGCCGATCTCCTCCAGGGTGCGGGGCCGGCCGTCGGCCAGCCCGTAGCGCAGCTGGACCACCTTGCGCTCACGCTCGCCGAGCGTGGAGAGAACGGCTTCGAGGTGCTCCCGGAGCAGCAGGAACGCGGCTGACTCCACGGGTGACGCGGCGTCGCCGTCCTCGATGAGGTCGCCGAGGGAGACATCGTCCTCCTCGCCGACCGGCGCGTGCAGCGACACCGGTTCCTGGGCGAGCCGCAGGACCTCGCCGACGCGTTCGGGGGGGAGGTCGAGCTGGGCGGCGACCTCCTCGGAGGTGGGCTCGTAGCCGCGTTCCTGGAGCATGCGGCGCTGGACCCGCACGACGCGGTTGATGAGTTCCACGACGTGGACGGGTACGCGGATGGTCCGTGCCTGGTCGGCGAGGGCCCTGGACATGGCTTGGCGGATCCACCAGGTCGCGTACGTCGAGAACTTGTAGCCGCGCGCGTAGTCGAACTTCTCGACCGCGCGGATCAGTCCGAGGTTGCCCTCCTGGACGAGGTCGAGCATCGTCAGCCCGCGGCCGACGTACCGCTTGGCCACGGAGACCACGAGCCGCAGATTGGCCTCGATCAGCCGGCGCTTGGCCATCCGGCCCATGACGACGAGCCTGTCCAGGTCGAGGGCGAGCTGGGAGTCCAGGTCGGGGGTGTTGCCCAGCTTCTCCTCGGCGAAAAGCCCCGCCTCGACCCGGCGGGCGAGATCCACCTCCTCGGCGGCGGTGAGCAGCGGGATGCGCCCGATCTCCCGCAGGTACTGCCGGAACAGGTCGGACGAGGGGCCGGCCCCACCGGTGTCCGTACGGGGCGGCGGCGCGGGCAGCTCGGGCGGCTCATCAGTCCTGGTGGCGTCGTGCGACGCGGGAGGCTCGGGCAGTTCCGCCGTACCCGGGCCGTCCTCGGCCGCCGCGACGTCCGGCACCGGCGGGGGCTCGTTCTCGGGGTGGTGCGCTGCCCGGCTCTGCGGCGGGACCGCCGCGACCGGTTCGGCTTCGGTCAGGGTCCGGGTCTGCACGGGAGCGACCTCCAGGCTGGGTGCTGCCGGTCGGGGGGCAGGCGGCAGCGGGACGGGGACGGCGGCCGGGCCGCTGTCCGTCCCGTACACGATGAGCGGATCCGCGGGGTTGAGTGGCCCACCTGCCGTGGACCGGCCGCGCTCCGGGGACTCAGGCACCGCACCCCAGTGTGGGGTACGACACATCACCGCCACGAGGGGCGTGCGGTGACTTTTTGCGTCCGGTCCGTGACCGCGCGGTTACCGGCGTGCGGACGGTACGGGGTGGGGCGGCGTGCGGGCCCGGCGGCGGAGGCGGCCGGCCCGCACGGGCCGCCGTCCCCGCGGGGGTCCGGTCTGCCTGCGGCGTCCGGCTACAGCGCGTCCGCGCCGCGGTTGCGGAGCGACTGGCCGTACTGCTGGAGCACCCACAGCTCGTTCTGCACGGCGGCGGCCCGCTCGGGGTCGGCGTGGGCGCCGAGGCGCGCGAGGGCGCCCTGGACGTCGCGGATGCGGCGGTCGACGGCGCGCAGCCGGACCTGGACGAGCTGGACGCCCGCGTAGCCCTCGTCGACGGTCCTGGAGTGGACGGCCTCGACCGCGAGTTCGGTGACCATCGCGCGGACGGAGTCGTCGGGCGCGGCCTCCCGGACGCGGGCCAGGTAGGCGGGCGGATCGGGGACGCCGAACTCTGCGCCGCCCGCCTCGGCGATGGCCTCGCGCACGGCGGCGTACGGCGGGGCCGTGAACTCGTCGGCCCCGTAGGCGTCGAAGGCCGGCGAGACCAGCTCCGGGTGCTGGAGCGCGAGCTTCAGCAGTTCGCGCTCGGTGCGGTGGGCCGGGCTGCGCAGGTTGAGCGCGGGCCCGCCGGCCCGTGGCGAGGGGTGCGCGGTGTCGTGGGCCTGCGTGTGGCGCGCCGGGGCCGGTCCCTGGCCTCCGCCGCTCCCCCGCTCCCGTGCCCACCGGGCGAGCTGGGAGACCCGACGGACCACGAACTGGGTGTCGAGGATGCCGAGGAGGCCGGCGAGCTGGACGGCCACCTCGTGCTGGGAGGCGCTGTTCTTGATCCGCGCGACGATGGGCGCCGCCTCGTCGAGCGCGGCGGCACGGCCGACCGGGGTCTCCAGGTCGTAGTTCTTCACGATCTGCCGGATCGCGAACTCGAACAGCTGGTTGCGCGGCTCGGCGAGCTCCCGCACGGCCTCGTCGCCCTTGGCGAGCCGCAGATCGCACGGGTCCATGCCGTCCGGGGCGACGGCGATGAAGGTCTCGGCGGCGAACTTCTGGTCGTCCTCGAAGGCTCGCAGCGCGGCCTTCTGGCCGGCCGCGTCACCGTCGAAGGTGAAGATCACCTTGGCGCTGCCGTTGTCCATCAGCAGCCGGCGAAGGATCTTGATGTGCTCGCCGCCGAAGGCCGTGCCGCAGGTCGCGATCGCCGTCGTGACGCCCGCGAGATGGCAGGCCATCACGTCCGTGTACCCCTCGACGACCACGGCGCGGCTGGACTTGGCGATCTCCTTCTTCGCCAGGTCGATGCCGTAGAGCACCTGGGACTTGCGGTAGATCGCGGTCTCGGGGGTGTTCAGGTACTTCGGGCCGTTGTCGTCGTCGCGCAGTTTGCGCGCGCCGAAGCCGACGACATCGCCGGAGATGTCCCGGATCGGCCACATCAGCCGGCCGCGGAAGCGGTCGATGGGGCCGCGGCGGCCCTCCTGGGAGAGACCCGAGAGCAGCAGCTCCTTGTCGGAGAAGCCCTTGCCGCGCAGGAAGCGGGTGAGGTGGTCCCAGCCGGCCGGGCTGTAGCCCACGCCGAAGTGCTGCGCGGCCCCCTGGTCGAAGCCGCGCTCCGCGAGGAACTTCCGGCCGATCTCGGCCTCCGCGCCGTCGAGCTGCTCCACGTAGTACTGGGCCGCGATCCGGTGGGCCTCCACCAGCCGGATGCGTTCGCCGCGCTGGTGGGCCGGGTTGTACCCGCCCTCCTCGTAGCGCAGGGTGATTCCGGCCTGGGCGGCGAGGCGCTCGACCGCCTCGGAGAACGACAGATGGTCGACCTTCATCACGAAGGTGATGGTGTCCCCGCCCTCCTGGCAGCCGAAGCAGTGGAAGAGGCCCTTGCTCGGACTGACCTGGAAGGAGGGGGACTTCTCGTCGTGGAAGGGGCACAGGCCCTTGAGGTTGCCGCCGCCCGCGTTGCGCAGCTGGAGGTACTCGGACACGACGGAGTCGATGGGGACCGCGTCCCGCACCGCCTTCACGTCGTCGTCGTTGATCCTTCCCGCCACGCGTAAATCTTAAGGGGCGGGTGTGACAGCTCCGAGCGGCGTGCCCGGATCGGCGAGGGCGTCCGTGTCCACGGCGCTGCCGGAGCGGATCAGGCCCTGGATGCCCTCGGTGACGTCCCACACGTTCACGTTCATCCCGGCGAGGACCTTCCGGTCCTTCAGCCAGAAGGCGACGAACTCGCGCTTCCCGGCGTCGCCGCGCAGCACGACCTGGTCGTACGTGCCGGGCGGGGCCCAGCCGGAGTACTCCATGCCGAGGTCGTACTGGTCGGAGAAGAAGTACGGGATCCGGTCGTAGGAGACCTCGCGGCCGAGCATGGCGCGGGCGGCGGCCGGGCCGCCGTTCAGCGCGTTGGCCCAGTGCTCCACGCGCAGCCGGACGCCGAGCAGCGGATGGTGCACGGCCGCGACGTCACCGGCGGCGTAGATGTCCGGGTCGGAGGTGCGCAGGGACGCGTCCACGGCGACGCCGCCGCCGTGCTCGCGGTCGACGAGCGCCAGTCCGGCGGCTTCGGCGAGGCCGGTGCGCGGGGCGGCGCCGATCGCGGCGAGGACGCTGTGGGCGGGGTGCTCGTCGCCGTCCTCGGTACGGGCGGCGAGCACCATGCCGTCCTGCCCGACGATCTCGGTGAGCCGGCTGCCGAAGTGGAAGCGGACACCGCGCTCCCGGTGCAGATCGGCGAACAGCTGCCCCAGCTCCGGGCCGATGGCCTGGTGCAGCGGCGTGGGCTCGGGCTCGACGACGGTGACCTCGGCCCCGTACCCGCGGGCGGCGGCCGCGACCTCCAGGCCGATCCAGCCCGCCCCGGCGATCACCAGATGGCCGTTGTCGCGTCCGAGAGCGGCCAGAACCTGACGCAGCCGGTCGGCGTGGGCCAGCCTGCGCAGATGGTGGACGCCGACCAGATCCGTGCCCGGCACCTCGAGCCGGCGGGGCTCGGAGCCGGTGGCGAGGAGCAGCTTGTCGTAGTGGACGGTGGTGCCGTCGCCGAGGAGCACGGACCGGCCCTCCCGGTCGACGGCGGTGACGGACTGGCCGAGATGCAACTCGATGTCGTGCTGGGCGTACCAGGCGGGCTCGTGGACGAAGACGGCGTCGCGCTCCTCCTTGCCGGTCAGATAGCCCTTGGAGAGGGGCGGCCGCTCGTAGGGGTGGTCGCGTTCGTCACCGATGATGATCACCCGGCCGGTGAAGCCCTCGGCACGGAGGGTCTCCGCCGCCTTGGCCCCGGCGAGCCCCCCGCCCACGATGACGAAAGTCCGATGTGCATCGACCACTTGTTGCCTCCCTGTTCACCGCCGGGGGTCCCGGAGGTGTCCTCCGGGATGACACAGCACGCTACGCCGCCTTACTGCGAGCGTCCCGCACAGAGCGTGATGGCGGAAGAGGGGGCGCTCCGGTGGGCGTACCGGAGCAGCCGGATCCGGCCCCCGTGACCGCCGGGCCGGGGGTCCGCGCCCACCGTGCACGGGACCGTGGCGGTGCGGGGCGGCCGTACGGAACCGGGCCGGACGGGCCAGATGGCCGCCGCGGGTCCGACCGGGCGGGCGCAACCGGTGCGACCGGGCGGGCTGCGGCGGAACGGCGACGGGTGGTATCAGGCCACCTGCCGCAGCCGGGCGCCCCACCCGGACGGCCCCGCGGTCACGGCCGGACGCCGCCGCGGTTCACCGGGCGTGCGGGCGCAGCCGGTGGTGCAGGGCCCGGGCGGAGGCATCGGTGAGGGAGGCGATCTGGTCGACGATCACCCGCTTGCGGGCACGGTCGTCGTGGGCGCCGTCGAACATCGCGCGGAACTGCGGGTCCAGGCCCTCGGGCGCCCGGGCGGCCAGTGCCTCGGCCAGCTCGGCGACGACGACGCGCTGGTCCGCGCGCAGGGCCTCCTGCTCCGCACGCTGCATCACATAGCGGTCGGCGACCGCCTTGAGGACCGCGCACTCCAGGCGGGCCTCCTCAGGGACGACCAGCTCGGCCGTGTACCGGGTGAGCCCGCCGGTGCCGTACGCCTGCCGGGTGGCGCCCTCGGCGGCCAGGCAGAACCGGCCGATGAGCTGGCTGGTGGCGTCCTTGAGCCGGGCCTGGGCGACGGCCGAGCCGTCGTAGCCGTGCGGCCACCACTCCTGGTCGACGAGGCGGTCGAGGGCGTCCGCGAGGGCCTGCGGATCGGTCTCCTCGGGGACGTAGCGGCCGATGGCAACCGCCCAGATCCCCGCACGCTCGGTCTCGGACAGCAGCACGTTCGGGTCGATGTGGCCGGCGTGCAGGCCGTCCTCGAAGTCGTGGACGGAGTAGGCCACGTCGTCGGCCCAGTCCATGACCTGGGCCTCGAAGCATGTGCGGTACACCGGGGCGCCCTCCCGCACCCAGGCGAAGACCGGCAGGTCGTCCTCGTACACACCGAACTTCGGCGAGCCGGGGTCGGTGGGGTGGCCGCCCCTGGACCAGGGGTACTTGGTGGCCGCGTCGAGCGCGGCCCGGGTGAGGTTCAGCCCGACGCTGATCAGCTCACCGCCCGACTCGGGAACGGCGGAGGTGACCGCGCCGGAGCGGACGAACCGTTTCGGCTCGATCCTGGTGAGCAGCCGCAGCGACTGGGCGTTGCCCTCGAAGCCGCCGCAGTCCTCGGCGACCTCGTTGAGGGCCTGCTCGCCGTTGTGCCCGAAGGGCGGGTGTCCCAGGTCGTGGGCGAGGCAGGCCGCCTCGACCAGGTCCGGGTCGCAGCCGAGGGCCGCGCCCAGCTCCCGGCCGACCTGGGCGCACTCCAGGGAGTGGGTCAGCCTGGTGCGGGGGCTGGGGTCCCAGGCCGCGCTGCGCGAGCCGGGCGTGACCACCTGGGTCTTGCCCGCGAGCCGACGCAGCGCCGCGGAGTGCAGCACCCGCGCGCGGTCGCGCTGGAAGGCCGTGCGGCCTGGGCGTTTGTCGGGCTCGGGGGCCCAGCGCGCGGTGGCCGCGTCGTCGTACTCGCAGGGGTCGCGATGATGCGCGCGGTGTTCGGTGCGGTTGCCCGTGGTGCCTTCCATGCCCACGACGGTAACGGCAGCGGCCGGGGCCGGGCGCGACTTCAGACGGTGACCAGCCGGCGCGGGTCGGTCGGCGTGTACGGGGCGTTCCGGGCCTCGTCGTAGCGCTGCAGCACGAGGCGGGCGAGCGCGGGGTGGGCACCGAGCGGCGCGGCCGCCATCCACGGCGCGGCGCTCCGCGAGGCCGTGGCGAACCGGCCGGGCGCGGTGAAGTACGAGGCCAGTGCCACCCGGTGCCGGCCGCGCGCGGCCAGGGCGCGCAGCGCCTCGGGCACGGAGGGCGAGACGGCGGAGGCGTAGGCGGGGAGGACGGGCACACCACCAAGGCGCTCGGCGAGCATCGCCGCGGTGCTGCGGGCGTCGGCGGCCGACGCGGGGTCGCGTGATCCGGCGGCGGCGAGGACCACTCCGGCGCCGCGGCCGCCGTCCTCCGGACCGCGCCAGCCGGCCTCCACGAGCCGGTCGTGGAGCGCCTCCACGAGCAGGGGGTGCGGGCCGAGCGGCGGGGCGATCCGGGCCCGGAGCCCCGGCACGGCGGCCACGGCGGCGGGGATGTCGTGCTTCACATGGAAGCCCCGGCCGAGCAGAAGCGGTACGAGCACCGCCTCACGGCCGCCCAGACCGGCGAGGGTGTCCGGCAGCAGCGGTTCGTCGAGCTCGATGTGCCCGAGCCGCACGTCGGCACCGGGACGCAGCTCCCGCACCCGGTCGAGCAGCCGGGTGACGGTCCGCAGGGCACGGGGGTCCCGGCTGCCGTGGGCGACGGCGACGAGTACGGGGGCGGCGCCGGCGGGCCCGGTGGCCGATCGGGCGGTGAACGGGTCGCCCGCGGCGGCGGACGGGGGGCTGGGGGAACTCATGGACCTGCGAACTCCGTTGAGCTGGACGTGACTGAGCTGTGCCCCCAGCTGCGCGGTGATACGGGTGAGCAGCTGCGCGGTGCTGTCGAGGGGCAGCGGGTTCGGGGCCAGTGACTCGCGAGGGTGTGCCGACTCCGTCATGAACCGATACTGCCCGGCGCAGGTTGCCGCGTCGTTGCGCCGCGGTGACGGGTGTTTACCGCGGCCTCACGGCGGCGCGGAGGGCGATGTCAGCGATGTCCGGGGGCGGAGGGCGACGCCGGGCGGAGCCGGCGATGTCCGGAAGGGCGCAGGTACGGGGACGGCCCCCGGAGACGCGTCAGCTCGCGAGCCATACGCGCAGTTCGGGGCCGGGCACACAGCCCTGCCCGGCCGCCGCCTCCAGGTCCTCCCCGTGCTCGTAGCCGACGACGGGCATGCCCGGCCACAGGCGGGCAACGGTGGCGAGGCAGCCGGACCAGGCGCGGTCCGGGTCGCCGTCCGCGGCGAAGACGTTCGAGAGGCCGACGACGGACTCGCTGCGGCTGACCACCGCTCCGGCGACCGTGCGGCTGCCGCCGTCGGCGGTGCCGGCGAGGACGGTGACGGTACGGTCCGACAGGAGTCCCGGACGGAAGATCCCGGTCCGGGCCGTGTCGCCCCCGGACCACGCCGCCTCCCAGCGGTCGAGGGCAGGGGCGGTCCGTACGGGGCGCCAGACGACGTCGTCGGGTGCGACCGGTGCGGCGAGCACGGCGGGACGGTGGATCCAGCGCGCCTGGAAGGCCACGTCGAAACCGTCGGCCGAGAGGTCCAGCCGCCCGAAGCTGTCCTTGACCGAACAGCCCGCCCCCGTGAGGTCGATCGCTCCCAGCACCTCGCGCTCCGTGGCGTCCGGGGCGAGTGTGACGGCATCCGGGTAGAACGGCGGGGTGCGCCGCTCGCTGGTCCAGGCCCGGTCACCGAACACCCCGGGGATCCCGTGCGCACGGCACATCGCGTGGCACCACTCGGCATTGTTCCGGGCAGAGACAGTG
This sequence comes from Streptomyces sp. HNM0645, assembly GCF_030056615.1. Classification (NCBI taxonomy): domain Bacteria; kingdom Bacillati; phylum Actinomycetota; class Actinomycetes; order Kitasatosporales; family Streptomycetaceae; genus Streptomyces; species Streptomyces sp. HNM0645. Next base: position 39,157 of record NZ_JASHLT010000041.1, read on the forward strand.
ATCATGGCTCGATCATGCCGCAATCTGCGGCGCACCGGCATCATGTCCCGGAGCGGAGAACGCTGTTGCGCCTCGGATTACGACGTCTGCAGGCGGCTCCCGCCCTTCCAAATGACGAGCCGGTGAGTTCTCCCGCTCACATCGCGCGGACGGGCGAACCTTTGCACCCCGCCGAACGTCGGAGGAGGTGAGCCGACGAACCAGGGGGTCATCGATGCGGAAGTTCCCGCCACGCGCGTTCCCGCCGCGCAGACTGCCGCCGCGCGGACTCGTGCGGTCCGGATCTCCGCCGGGCGGACCCGCGGTGCGCGGTCCCGTGCCGGACCGGCCCGCGCGGCGCGGGTTCCCACCGGGCGGACCGGTGCCGAAGCGGCTGCTGCCGAGCAGGCTCGTGCCCAGGACCCGGCGCGGGCAGCGGCGGACCGTGCAGGCGCTGATGCTCGCGGCGGTGCTCGCACTCGCCCCGGCGACCTGGCTGCACGCGGTGGCCGACAGCCGCACCGGCACGGTCGCCGGCGCCCCCGAGCGCGAGGTCGCGGTGGTGTTCGGCGCCGGGCTGTGGAAGGGACGGCCGACCCCGTACCTCGCCCACCGGCTGGACACCGCCGCCGAGCTGTACCGCTCCGGCAAGGTCGAGGTCGTCCTCGTCACGGGCGACAACAGCCGTGCGGAGTACGACGAGCCGGACGCGATGCGCACGTACCTCGTGAGGCACGGCGTGCCGGACGGCCGGATCGTGAGCGACTACGCGGGCTTCGACACCTGGGACTCCTGCGTCCGCGCCAAGAAGATCTTCGGTGTCGACCGGGCCGTGCTCGTGACCCAGGGCTTCCACATCAAGCGTGCGATCGCGCTGTGCGACGCCGCGGGGATCGAGTCGTACGGCGTCGGCGTCGCCGAGCCCCACGACTCGGTCTGGTACTACGGTGGCACGCGGGAGCTGTTCGCGGCCGGCAAGGCGGCACTGGACGTGGCGCTCCGGCCTGACCCGCACTTCCTGGGGCCCGAGGAGACGGGCGTGACCGAGGCACTGGCCTCGGCGGACACCGCGCCCTGAGCCGCTCACCGCCGCTCGCCCGGCCCGGGGAGGGCCGCGTACCGAGGCCGTAATGCGGCGGGCTCGCCGCCGTAACACGGACGACGCACGCTGGGGCGCATGTCCCACGCACCGGCCCCGGCGCCCGCCCTCGTCCCGACCCACTGCCCCTACTGCTCCCTGCAGTGCGGGATGAACCTGCGCGGGTCCGGGGAGACGGTCGAGGTCGTGGAGCGGGACGACTTCCCCGTCAACCGGGGCGCCCTGTGCGGCAAGGGCCGCACGGCACCCGCGGTGCTCTCCTCCCGGGTCAGGCTGACCGGGCCCCTGGTCCGACGCCCCGCCACAGGCAGGCTCGAGCCGGCCACCTGGGAGGAGGCCCTCCGCGTCACCGCCGACGGGCTGCGGCGCACCCGCGCACGGCACGGGGCGGACGCGGTCGGCGTGTTCGGCGGCGGGGGCCTGACCAACGAGAAGGCGTACGCGCTGGGCAAGTTCGCGCGGGTCGTGCTCGGCACCTCGCAGATCGACTACAACGGCCGGTTCTGCATGTCCTCGGCGGCGGCGGCGCACAACAAGGCGTTCGGGCTGGACCGGGGGCTGCCGTTCCCGCTGGAGGACGTCCCGCGCACCGGCTGCGTCGTCCTCGTCGGCTCGAACCTCGCCGAGACCATGCCGCCCGCGCTGCGCTACCTCACGGAGCTGAAGGACAACGGCGGCCGCCTGATCGTCGTCGACCCGCGGCGTACGAGGACCGCCGAGCAGGCGGATCTGCACCTCGCGCCGCGCCCCGGCACCGACCTCGCCCTCGCGCTCGGCCTGCTGCACCTGGTCGTGGCGCAGGGCCGCACCGACGAGGAGTTCATCCGGGAGCGCACGACGGGGTGGGAGGACGCCAGGGCTGCGGCGATGGCGCACTGGCCCGAACTGGTCGAGCGGATCACCGGGGTGGGCGTGCCCCTGCTGCGTTCGGCGGTGGACCTCTTCTGCGACGCGCCGAACGCGATGGTCCTCACCGCCCGCGGGCCGGAACAGCACTCCAAGGGCACGGACACGGTCGGCGCCTGGATCAACCTCGCCCTCGCCACCGGCAACGCGGGCCGGCCGCTGGCCGGTTACGGCTGCCTCACCGGCCAGGGAAACGGCCAGGGCGGCCGGGAGCACGGCCAGAAGGCGGACCAGCTGCCCGGCTACCGCAGGCTCGACGACCCGGCGGCGCGTGCGCACGTGGCCGGGGTGTGGGGTGTCGACCCCGACTCGCTGCCGGGCCCCGGCCGGAGCGCGTACGAACTGCTCGACGCTCTCGGCGGGGACGTACGGGCGCTGCTGCTGATGGGGTCCAACCCCGTGGTGTCCGCGCCCCGAGCCGCTCACGTGGAGGAACGGATCCGCTCGCTGGACTTCCTCGCGGTCGCGGACGTCGTGCTGTCGGAGACGGCGGAACTGGCCGACGTGGTCCTGCCGGTGACCCAGTGGGCGGAGGAGACGGGGACGACGACGAACCTGGAGGGCAGGGTGCTGCTGCGGCGCCGGGCGCTGACGCCGCCGCCGGGCGTGCGCAGCGATCTGGAGGTCATGCACGGGCTCGCCGGGCTGCTTGGCCACGAGAAGGGCTTTCCCACGGACCCGGAGGAGGTCTTCGGGGAGCTGCGGCGCGCCTCCTCCGGCGGCCACGCGGACTACGCGGGCATCAGCTACCGCAGGCTGGAGGACGAGCAGGGCGTCTTCTGGCCGTGCCCGGAGGCGGACGGGCCGGCGGACGGAACGAACGGACCGGACCAGGACACGGTACGAACAGCGGACGGAACGAACGGGCCGGAGGGGCCGGAGGGGCCGGAGGGGCCGGGGCGATGCTCCGTGGAGGCCGGCGGAGGGCCGGACGGACCGGCGGAGAGTCCGCGAGGGCACACCGGGGAGCCGGACCGGCCCGCCGGGAACCCGCATCCGGGGACGCCGCGGCTGTTCCTCGACCGGTTCGCGACGCCCGACGGGCGGGCGAGGTTCGTGCCCGTGGTGCACCGGGAGGCCGCCGAGCCGACCGATGCCGAGTACCCCGTCGTGCTGACGACCGGGCGGGTCGTGGCCCAGTACCAGTCCGGGGCGCAGACCCGCAGGGTCGACGAACTGAACGCGGCGGCCCCGGGTCCGTTCGTCGAACTGCACCCACAGCTCGCGGCACGGGTGGGGGTCTCGGACGGCGAGCCCGTGGCGGTGGTGTCGCGCCGCGGGCGGGCCGTCGCTCCGGCCCGGGTGAGCGAGGCGATCCGCCCCGACACGGTGTTCATGCCCTTCCACTGGCCGGGCGCGGGGCGCGCCAACACGCTGACCAATCCCGCCCTCGACCCGACGTCGCGCATGCCGGAGTTCAAGGTCTGCGCGGTGCGCCTGGAGCGGGCGGCGGGTTGACGGAGACCCACCCGGACGAGCCGGGTGGCACGGAGCGCCGGAGCCCGGAACCCCGCCCGGTGCCGGCCGGTCCTGCCGCGCCGCGACGGACGCCCGTGGTGTCAGCCCCGCGCGGACCAGTCGCCGCCGGGGATCGGTGTGCCCTTCGCCCGCAGTTCGCGCGCCACCGGGCCCGCCGCCACGTACACCCAGGCCGGTACGGTGCCCGACGCCGTGTGGACGTGGCGCTCGACCCGCACGTACAGGTTGCGCGGGTCGCCGGGGCCGAAGTACTCCTCCAGGTGGTCGAGCACGGCTATGAGCTCGCGGTAGCGGTCCGGCGCCGCGGTGACGAGTTCGCCGGTGACGACGCCGTCGCCCTCGATCGCGTACGGGTAGCCCGGGCCCTCGTACAGGAGCGCGCCGCGCAGCCGGGCGGGTTCCTCGGCCGCGGTGCGCCCCCGCAGGAAGAGGTCGTGGTTGTGCTCGCCGGCACGCAGTGTGCCGTAGACGAAGAACGGCAGGCGGGGCTCCCGGTGCCGGCCCGTCACGCCTGCTCCGCGGTCTCCGCCGCGATCCACGCGAGGTACCCCGCGCTGCCCCGCACGACCGGTGTCGCGATGATCTCGGGGGTGTCGTAGTCGTGGTGGGCCAGCAGATGCGCCTCCAGCGCGTCGTAGCGGTCCTCGGTGGTCTTGAGCAGGACCTGCCACTCCTCGCTGGTCTCGATGGCGTTCCGCCAGTGGTACACCGAGGTGACGGGCGCCGAGATCTGCGCGCAGGCGGCCAGCCTCGCCTCCACCGCGCCGCGCGCCAGCTCCTCGGCCTTGGCGGCGCTGTCGGTCGTGGTCAGTACGGTCATGGCCCGGGTCACGAACTCTCCTCGTACGGCGCGGACGGGCACGTCCGCGCGGCCTGCGCGCCCCGGCGGAAGGGCCGGGGTCACGGCCGTACGTCTACCATCGACCTCGCCCGGTGATCCAGTGCCGGCCCCGGCCGGGCGGCACGGGGCGGGACCCGCGGGACGGAACCGTCGCCCCTCGGCCCCTGGTGCGGCGGCGGCCACGGAAATCGTGCGGACGCGGAGCCGGGTCCGGGAGCGGAACCGGAAGCGGGGCCGGAAGCGGGGCCGGATGACCGCGTCGCGACGGATACGGGGTGCGGCGGCGACACGGAATCGGCGGCGGCCACGCGCGGGATGGGGTTCCTACCGCTCAGCGGAATACTTAAACCTTTGTCGAAGTCGAGCGATAGGCTGACACCATGTCGCATCTCGCCCCGGACGCCAGGGAAGCCACGGTCGGTGAGTTGGCGGAGCGCAGCGGCGTCGCCCCGTCCGCACTGCGCTTCTACGAGCGCGAGGGGCTCATCACCAGCCGCCGCACCGCCGGCAACCAGCGGCGCTACAGCAGGGACACGCTGCGCAGGGTCGCCTTCATCCGGACCTCGCAGCGGCTCGGTATCCCGCTGGCCGCCATCCGCGAGGTGCTGGGGCTGCTGCCGGACGACCGCACGCCCACCCGGGAGGACTGGGCCCGGATCTCCGAGCGCTGGCGCGAGGACCTGGATGTGCGGATCCGTACGCTCCAGCGGCTGCGGGACAACCTCACGGACTGCATCGGCTGCGGCTGCCTGTCACTGGACCGCTGCGTGCTGTCCAATCCGGGTGACGAACTGGCCGGGCACGGCCCCGGTCCCCGCCGGCTGATCGAGGACTGAGCGGGCGGGCGACCGGGCCGGCCCGTCGGTCCGCGTCCCGGACCGGGACCCCGGAGGAGGACCGTCGCGGGCCCTGCCCGCAGCGGCGCCCGTCCGGGCCCGTCCGCAGCAGAGCGCCGTCGCGGGCCCGGCCTAGGGTGGGCGGATGACGAATCCGCCGAACGTGCACATCGAGATCGACGGCCGGCCGGCGGCCGGACTGGATCCCGTCGTGATCCCCGTGCTCCAGGGCGCCTACGGGCACTTCACCGCGATGCAGGTGCGCGACGGCCGGGCCCGGGGCCTGGCACTGCACCTGGAGCGGCTGGACCACGGGACGCGTGAGCTGTTCGGCGCGGACCTCGACGGGGACCGGGTGCGGGCGCTGGTCCGCCACGCGCTCGACGGGTCGGGCCGGGCCGACGCGGGCGTGCGGGTGTACGTGTACGGGGCGGCGTCCGGAGGCGGCGCGCCGACGGTGGTGGTGACCGTTCGGGAGCCGCAGTCCATGCCGGGGGCGCCCAGGAGCATGATGCCCGTGCCGTTCCTGCGGCCGGTCCCGCACATCAAGCACGCGGGCGGGGTCGGCCAGCCGTACTACGGACGGGCCGCCGCGCTGGCGGGCTTCGACGACGCGCTGCTGACCGGCCCCCGCGGAGAGGTCGCGGAGGGCCACATCGCCAATGTCGCCTTCTGGGACGGCACTTCGCTCGTCCGGCCGGACGCGCCGGCACTGCGCGGGATCACGATGACGCTGCTGGAGCGGCGGCTTCCGCACGAGCGGCGGGAGGTGCGGCTCGCGGACCTCGGCACGTACCCGGCGGCGGTCCTGATGAACTCGCAGGGCATCGCACCCGTCCACCGCATCGGCACGACGGAGTTCACCGTGGACGGGGCGCTGATGAGCCGACTGCGCGAGGCGTACGGGACGGTCCCGTGGGACGAGATCTGACGGCGTCCCGCGCGGCCTGCGCGCAGGGGGCGTCACTCGTTCGGCGCGGCACCTCGAACCGCCCGGCCAATGGCGCAATCACACCCCTGTGACCTGCGACGACACCTCCGAACCAAGACGACACGCCGCACGGTTCGAGCGAAACTGATCGCCCATCAGCAAGCGTGGGAGGCGGTCTGCGCCTTACCTCTTGAGGTGTAGGAACGGCCGCCGGCACCCCGGTCCGGCGGCACCGGCCATCGCCCCGGAGGACGTCATGCGCACCACCGCCCGCCTGCTGGTCGGCCCCGCGCTCACGGCCGCCTGCGTCGGTGCGACGACCCTTCCCGCCGCGTACGCGGCGGACCCCGGGACACTCACCCTGACCCCCTCGAGCACCACCGCCGGTGCCGCCGTGACCGTGAGCACCACCGGGTGCGGCGAGCGCGGTCACGCCACGGGCGACGCCGAGTCGCTCGGCGCGGACGAGTTCGACCTGGCGCCCGGCGCCCGCAAGGACACCGCGGCCGGCAGGTTCACGGTGCCCGAGGACACCGAGCCGGGGACCTACACGGTCTCCGTGCTGTGCGACAACGGCAAGAAGGCCGCCGGGGACCTCGTGGTGCGGGCCCACGGGCACGAACCGAGCGGCCATGTGAAGACGGGAGTCGGCGGCAGCGTCGGCCCCGACACCACCCAGATCACGGCGGGGGTGGCCGTCCTGGCCGCGGCCGCCGTCGGCGGGACCTGGTTCCTGCGCCGTCGGGCGAGCGGCGCGCAGGGCTGACGGAGAGCGTTCGCGCTCGGCCTCCACCGTCCCTCGTACCGCCGTCCCCGCCCCCGTCACGCTTCGTCCGGCTGACGGGGGCGGGGAGTTTTCCCCTCCCGGACCAGGCAGGCGTCCGAGGAGTCCCGGAGGAGCTCATGAAGTCGAAGGGGCTGCTGCTGGCAACGGCCGTCTGCGCCGGTGTGTGGCTGGTGCAGAACGGCACCCGGCCCGTCACCCCGCCCGCTCCCTCCGCTGCCGAGGCCTTCGCCACCGGCCGGCACACGGACGCCGCAGCCCCTCCGCTGCCGCCGTCACCGCCGGTGCGGCTGCGCATCCCGCGGATCGCCGTGGACGCGCCCGTGACGCGCCTCGGACTGGCCCCCGACGACAGCCTCGAGGTGCCGCCCGCCGACGAGGGCGAGGTGGCCGGCTGGTACGGCGGCGGCACCACGCCGGGCGCCAGGGGCACCGCGATCGTCGCCGGTCACGTCGACACCGCCGAAGGGCCGGCCGTCTTCTACAAGCTGGGCACGCTGAAGAAGGGCAACCGCATCGAGGTCCTCCGCGAGGACGGCCGCACGGCGGTCTTCACGGTCGACGCGGTCGAGGTGTACGAGAACGACGCCTTCCCCGACCGGAAGGTGTACGGGGCCGCACGCGGGGCCGAACTACGGGTGATCACCTGCGGCGGGTCCTTCGACGAGAAGACCGGATACGGAGGCAACGTGGTGGCCTTCGCACATCTGGTCGGCGTGCGCGGAACTACCCGGTCCGCTAGGCCCGCCACACGTCCGCCGGCCCGTCCGGCACTCGCGGAACGGCCCGCTCCAGAAGCCCGCCGCGCGTCCGCGCGTCCCCCCACGCCGACGCGGTCCTACCCCGACCACTGGTCGAACGCCAGCTTCGCCACCAGCGAGAACACGACCACGAGCAGCACCCCGCGCACGAACTCCGCGCCCTTGCGGAGCGCCGTCCACGCGCCGAACATGCCGCCCGCCAGGTTGAACACCGCCATCAGCGCGGCCAGCCGCCACAGCACCGTCCCCTGGTAGGCGAACATCGCGAGGGCGCCGGCGTTGGTGCACACGTTGACGATCTTGGCGGTGGCGGAGGCCGCGACCAGGTCCAGATGGAGCACCGCGGTCAGCGCGAGCACCAGGAAGGTACCGGTACCGGGCCCGAACAGGCCGTCGTAGAAGCCGATCCCGCCGCCGACGAGGACGACCGCCGTGGCGATCCGGGCGCGGGTGACCGGTCCCCGGTCCGCACGGGTACCGAAGGACGGGCGCAGCATGACGAACGCCGCGACGCCCAGCAGCACCACCATGATCACGGGCCGGAGCACCTCGCTGCCGATGCCCGCCGCGAAGAACGCCCCGCCCATGGAGCCGGCCAGTGCGGCGAGCCCGATCCGTACAGCCGTCCCCACCCGTACCGGCGCCTTGCGGACGTAGGTGACCGCAGCACCGGTCGTGCCGACGATGGCGACCGCCTTGTTGGTGCCGAGGATCTGCGCGGCCGGCACCTGCGGCATCCCGAGCAGCAGCGCCGGCAGGAGCAGGAGCCCCCCTCCGCCGACCACCGCGTCGATCCAGCCGGCCGCCGCGGCGGCCACACACAGCAGGACGAGGGTGGTCAGCGATATGTCGGGCATGGCCGCGACCCTACGGAAAAGATGCGTGTGACGTCCATCAATCCCCTGAGTCCTGAGCTACGTCTGAGGTTCGCGTGGCGGAAGCGGTCTCCCGCCCCCGGTGGACCGGGCAGCGAGCCCCGCCTCCCACCCCTCACACGGCGGCCGGGCGCGCGCTGAGGGCAGTGTTCCGCACGGGAAACAACCGGGATGCGGACGGGTAACACCCACACCGCACGCTGCGTACATGGATTCGAGGATCGTGGTGATCGGCGCCGGGATGGCAGGCGCGCGGCTGGCGCGGCAGCTCGCCCCGGCGTGCGACGTCACGCTGCTCGGCGAGGAGCCGCACGCCCCCTACAACAGGGTGCTGCTGGCCGACGTCCTGGCCGGCCGGTACGGACCCGAGGTGATCGCGCTGCCGCCGGTCCCGGACGGTAGGGCCGAGGTGCGGCGCGGGGTGCGGGCGGTACGGATCGACCGCGAGGCGCGGACCGTGCTCTGCGCGGACGGCTCGTCGGTGGTGTACGACCGGCTGGTGCTGGCGACCGGGTCGAACCCGGTGCTGCCGCCGCTGCGCGGGCTCGACGGCGGGCTGCCGGACGGCGTCCACCCCTTCCGCACCCTCGACGACTGCCTGGCACTCGCGGCCGCGGCCCGCCGCGGCGGCCGCGCGGTCGTCGTCGGCGGCGGGCTGCTCGGCGTCTCCGCCGCGCGGGCGCTCGCGGAACGCGGCACGGACGTGGTCGTCGCCCACCAGGGCCCCACCCTGATGGACCGCCACCTCGACCCGGAGGCCGGCGGCCTGGTACGCCGCCACCTGGAGGAACTCGGTGTGGAGGTCCACACCGAGTGCCACGCCCGGGGGCTGCGCCACCGCGGCGGGTCCGTCACCGGGGTCGAGCTCGCCGACGGCTTCGTCCTCGGCGCCGACCACGTCGTCCTCGCCTGCGGCGTCCGCCCCCGCACCGGCCTCGCCACGGACGCGGGCCTCACCGTCCGCCAGGGCGTCGTCGTCGACGACACCCTGACCACCTCCGACCCGTACGTCCACGCCGTCGGCGACTGCGCCGAACACGCGGGGACCGTCTACGGGCTGGCGACCCCAGCCCTGGAACAGGCCGACGTGCTGGCGGCGGTCCTGGCCGCCTCGGCCGTACCGGGCCAGGGGCCGGGCGCCCCGCGCTACACCGGCACCCGGTCCCTCACCCGGCTCACCCTCGGCTCCGCCGGTGCCTTCGACGTCGCCGCGTTCGGGGACCCCGCGCCGCGGCCCGGGGACGACGTCGTGCGACTCGCCGACGCCACCCGGGGCGCCTACCGGAAGGTCGTCGTCCGCGGCGACCGGCTCGTCGGCGGCGTGCTCCTCGGGGACCTCGCGTCCGTCGGCGCGCTCGCCCGGGCCTGGGAGGGCGACGACCCGCTCCCGGAAGCACCCCTGCTCCACCTGCTCACCACCGATGGAGGACTCTGAGATGACCACCCCCACGATCGTGCTCGTCGGCCACGGGATGGTCGGCCAGCACTTCCTGGAGGCCCTCGCGGAGCGCGGCGTCACCGGTCGCGCCCGGGTCGTCGTGCTGTGCGAGGAACCGCGCCCCGCCTACGACCGGGTCCAGCTCACCTCGTACTTCTCCGGCCGGACGCCCGACGACCTCTCGCTCGTCGAGGACGGCTTCATGGCACGGCACGGCATCGAGCTCCACCTGGACGACCCGGCGGAGCAGATCGACCGCGCCGCCCGCACGGTCACCTCGCGCAGCGGGCGGACGTTCGCCTACGACACGCTCGTCCTGGCCACCGGCTCCTACCCGTTCGTGCCGCCCGTCCCGGGCCGCGACGCCGAGGGCTGCTTCGTCTACCGCACCATCGAGGACCTCCTCGCGATCGAGGAGTACGCCAAGACCTCCCGCACCGGCGTCGTCGTCGGCGGCGGACTCCTCGGTCTGGAGGCGGCCGGCGCGCTCAAGGGCCTGGGCCTGGACACCCACGTCGTCGAGTTCGCGCCCCGGCTGATGCCCGTGCAGGTCGACGACGGCGGCGGCGCCGCGCTGCTGCGCACCATCGAGGGCATGGGCCTGACCGTCCACACCGGCGTCGGCACCCAGGAGATCGTCGCCGACGGCCCCGCCGTCACCGGCATGAAGCTCTCCGACGGCTCGACGCTCGCCACCGACCTGGTCGTCTTCTCCGCCGGGGTGCGCCCCCGCGACCAGCTGGCCCGCGACACGGGCCTCGCCGTCGGCGACCGCGGCGGCATCGTCGTCGACGAGCGCTGCCGCACCTCCGACCCGGACGTCTACGCGATCGGCGAGTGCGCCCTCGCCTCGGACGGGCGGGTCTACGGGCTCGTCGCGCCCGGGTACGACATGGCGAAGACCGTCGCGGACGTCCTCGCCGACCGCACCTCCGACAGCGCCTTCACCGGAGCCGACACCTCCACCAAGCTGAAGCTCCTCGGCGTGGACGTGGCCTCGTTCGGCGACGCGCACGGCACGACCGAGGGCTGCCTGGACGTCGTCTACTCCGACTCCCGCTCCGGGGTCTACAAGAAGCTGGTCGTCGGCGCGGACGGCGCCCTGCTCGGCGGCGTCCTCGTCGGCGACGCCGACTCCTACGGCATGCTCCGCCCGCTCACCGGCTCGGTGCCGCCCGTGCCGCCGGAGCAGCTGGTGCTGCCCGCCGGTGCCGGGGCGCCCGTCGCGCTCGGCCCGTCCGCGCTGCCCGACGAGGCCGTGATCTGCTCCTGCCACAACGTCACCAAGGGCGAGATCTGCGCCCACACCGCCCTGCCCGAGGTGAAGAAGTGCACCAAGGCGGGCACGGGCTGCGGAAGCTGCGTCAAGGTCATCGGCCAGCTGCTGCCGCAGGCCGCCGACCAGGGCCTGTGCGGCTGCTTCTCCTACACCCGCAGCGAACTGTACGAGATCGTCCGCACGCTCGGCCTCACCTCGTACGCCGAACTCCTCGACTCGCACGGGCGGGAGGAGGCCCGGGGCGGCGACGGCTGCGAGATCTGCAAGCCGGCCGTCGGCTCGATCCTCGCCAGCCTCGGAAACGGCTACATCCTCGACGGCGAGCAGGGCGCCCTTCAGGACACCAACGACCACTTCCTCGCCAACCTGCAGCGCAACGGCTCCTATTCGATCGTGCCCCGCATCCCCGGCGGGGAGATCACCCCCGAGAAGCTGATCGTGATCGGCCAGGTCGCCCGGGACTTCGGCCTCTACACCAAGATCACCGGCGGCCAGCGGATCGACATGTTCGGTGCCCGCGTGGACCAGCTGCCCGCGATCTGGACCCGCCTGGTGGACGCCGGCTTCGAGTCGGGCCACGCCTACGGGAAGTCGCTGCGAACGGTCAAGTCCTGCGTGGGGCGGACCTGGTGCCGCTACGGGGTCCAGGACAGCGTCCGGATGGCGATCGACCTGGAGCTGCGCTACCGCGGACTGCGCGCCCCGCACAAACTGAAGTCGGCGGTCTCGGGCTGCGCCCGCGAGTGCGCGGAGGCGCAGTCCAAGGACTTCGGCGTGATCGCCACCGCCAGCGGCTGGAACCTGTACGTCGGCGGCAACGGCGGGGCCACCCCGCGCCATGCGGACCTGCTCGCCCAGGACCTGTCCGACGCCGAACTCGTCCGGCTCATCGACCGGTTCCTGATGTTCTACATCCGCACCGCGGACCGCCTGGAGCGCACCTCGGTCTGGCTGGAACGCCTGGAGGGCGGACTCGACCACCTGCGGGACGTCGTGGTGCACGACTCCCTCGGTCTGTGCGGCGAACTCGAGGCGATGATGGCCCGGCACGTGGCCGGCTACCACGACGAATGGGCCGAGACCCTCGACGACCCGGACCGGCTGCGCCGCTTCGTGTCCTTCGTGAACGCGCCGGACGCACCGGACCCGTCCGTGAGGTTCGTCCCCGAGCGGGACCAGATCAAGCCGGACCTCACCGTTCTCAACCTGGAAGGGACGCTCGCACGATGACGATCCAGGACGCGCCCCCGATCACGCTCCAGATCGAACTGGCCGGCAGCTGGCTGCCCGTCTGCGAGATCACCCGACTCACCCCGGGCCGCGGTATGGCCGCCCTGCTCCCCGACGGGCGCCAGGCCGCGGTCTTCCTGGACCGCGCGGGGACGCCGTACGCGATCGACAACCGCGACCCGTTCACCGGCGCCCAGGTCCTGTCGCGGGGCCTGGTGGGCACCGCGGACGGGCGGGTGTTCGTCGCCTCCCCGCTGCTGAAGCAGCGGTTCGACCTGGCGACGGGCCGCTGCCTGGACGACGACGAGGTCTCGGTGCGCGCGTTCGCGGTGCGCTGGGCCTGACGAGGTGGTGGCCGGCGGCACGACGGGGGGGCCGCCGGCCCCGCTGCACGGGGCGCCCGTGCCGGTCGGGGAAACACGCGTCCCGAGGGGCGGGAGACCCGCGCCGTCCGGGGGAGCGCACACGTGAGACGGGCCCGGCCCCGCGGTCGCCGGGCGGCGGCCTCCGCTCGCCGGAGCGCAATCGACGTGCGGCCCGCAGCCGTCCTCCACTACCGTCGGCGTCCATGACGCCTCCCCGGATACGTCCCCCCTTCGTGGCGGACGAACGGACCCAGCTGGTCGGCTGGCTCGACATGCAGCGCGCGATCGTCCACTACAAGTGCGAGGGCCTCGCGGAAGCGGACGCCCACCGGTCCGTCCTGCCGGCCTCGCCCCTGATGACGGTGGCGGGCATCGTCTCCCATCTGCGCTGGACGGAGAACACCTGGTTCGAGGTCCTCTTCCTCGGCCGGCCCGCCGACGGCCCGCAGTTCGCCGAGTCCCCGGAGGACGCCGACATGCGGGTCGAGGGCGTCCCGCTGGCACGGCTGCTGGGGGACTACGAGCGGCAGTGCGCGATCTCGAACGAGATCATCGCGGCCCACTCGCTCGACGAGGCCGGGCGGCACCCCGACTACGAGTCGTCCGCCGCCTCCCTGCGCTGGATGCTGATCCACATGGTGGAGGAGACCGCCCGGCACGCCGGCCACCTGGACACCGTCCGGGAACTGCTCGACGGGGAGAGGGGCTACTACTGACCCGGCCGGCCGGGGTCGCTGACGGGCCGATGCCGCTCCTGCCCAGCGCGAGGGGCGGGGAGCGGGCGGAGCCCGCGCGGGTCGGAGAGTCCGGCGGACGTGGCGCCGAGGGCCTGCTGCCCACGGCCGGGCTACTCGCCGCCCTCGACGGCCTTCTCGTCCATCCAGACGACCTCCCAGATGTGGTGGTCCGGGTCCTGGAAGGAACGGCCGTACATGAAGCCGTGGTCCTGCGGCTCGTTCGCCGGAGAGCCACCGGCCGCGAGGGCCGCGTCGGTCAGCTCGTCGACCTTCTCGCGGCTCTCGGCACTCAGCGCGACGATCACCTCGGTGCTGGTGGCGGCGTCGGCGACGTCCTTCCTGGTGAAGTCCTTGAACCGGGCCTCGGTCAGCAGCATCGCGAAGATGGAGTCGCTGATGACCAGGCAGGCGGCGGTCTCGTCGGTGAAGCGGGGGTTGAAGGTGTAGCCGACCGCCTCCCAGAAGGCCTTCGACGCGTCGAGGTCCTTCACCGGCAGGTTCACGAAGATCATCTGGGTCATGGCGGGTGCCTTTCTCGTGCTCGTCGTCGCGCCCGGGGGCGTCGTCTGTCGTGGGGGTGGACCCGGGGTGCGCGCCGGACTCATCGCCGCAGCGGGAACTTTTTTCGGAATCAGCGCATCCGCATCGCCGGACGAGCCCGGCGCGCACAGTCGATCACCGTGGGGTACGAGCAGGAGCGCGGTCCGCGCGCCGTCGGGCAGGGCTCCGACGGCGACAGCAGGGGCGGGCGACGTCCCGGCGCATCCCGTCGCCCCGTGGTTCGCCGACGACGCCCCGCGCGCCCCCCGGCCCCCGGAGGGCGCGGCGGGGCGGCGCGTTCGCCCCGCCCCGTCCGGGACGCCTCCACGTCACCCTTCGTTGACGCTGTGTCAACTCCGGACCTCTATGGTCCGTTGGCGCGCGACCCCGTCCCGCCGCCCGGTGGGCCGGGGCAGTCACGACTTCCCCTGGAGTGACAGTGGAACGACGCAGCTTCCTGCGCGGAGCGGTCATCGGCACCTCCGCGGCCGCCTTCGGCGGCACGCTGTGGCAGGGCGCCGCCTCCGCGGCCCCGGCGCAGCCCGGCGCCGGGCCGTACGGGGCACTCGGCGCGGCCGACGCCAACGGCATCCGGCTGCCGGCAGGATTCACCAGCAGGGTGATCGCCCGGTCCGGGCAGAAGGTCGCCTCCACCTCGTACACCTGGCACAACGCCCCCGACGGCGGGGCCTGTTTCGCCGACGGCTCCGGCTGGATCTACGTGTCCAACTCGGAGATCAACCCCTCCGGCGGGGCGAGCGCCGTGCGGTTCTCCTCGGCGGGCGCGATCACCGGGGCCTACCGCATCCTGTCGGGCACCCGCACCAACTGCGCGGGCGGGAAGACCCCGTGGAACACCTGGCTGTCGTGCGAGGAGGTCAGCCTCGGCTACGTCTACGAGACCGACCCGTGGGGCGTGCAGGCCGCCGTCCGCCGCGACGCCATGGGCCGGTTCAGGCACGAGGCCGCGGCCGCCGACCCGGTCCGCAGGGTGGTGTACCTGACCGAGGACGAGTCCAACGGCTGCCTCTACCGCTTCGTCCCCACGACCTGGGGCGACCTGTCCTCCGGCACGCTCCAGGTGCTGGTCGCCGGTACCGCGACCACCGGGTCGTTCAGCTGGGCGAACGTGCCCGATCCGGACGGCTCCCCCACCGCGACCCGCAGCCAGGTGTCCGGAGCGAAGAGGTTCAACGGCGGCGAGGGCTGCCACTACGCCAACGACACCGTCTGGTTCACCACCAAGGGCGACAACCGCCTCTGGCAGCTCGACCTCACCAGCGGCACCTATGAACTCGCCTACGACGACTCGCTGGTGACGGGCGGCTCGGCCCCGCTCACCGGCGTGGACAACGTCACCGGCTCGCCCTCCGGCGATCTGTTCGTCGCGGAGGACGGCGGCAACATGGAGATCTGCCTCATCACCCCCGACGACGTCGTCGCGCCGTTCCTGCGGATCAGCGGCCAGTCCGGCTCGGAGATCACCGGACCGGCCTTCTCCCCGGACGGGCGGCGGCTGTACTTCTCCAGTCAGCGCGGCACCAGCGGCAGCTCGTCGGGCGGCATCACCTACGAGGTGACGGGGCCGTTCCGGGCGTAAGCACCCCCGGCGGCTCCGGATCGCGCTGGGCGCGGCCCCTCAGCAGGGCCGTGCCCAGCGGCGTCATCGTGTGCAGCACCGCGTTCCCGTTCCGCAGCGTGACCACGAGCCCGGCCTCCCGCAGCACGCACGCGTGCTGACTGGCGGAGGCGAGCGACACCCCCGCCCTGCGGGCGAGTTCGCTCGTCGTGCAGCCGCTGCCGATGGACTGCAGCACCGCCGAGCGGGTGTGCCCCACCAGCCGGCCCAGCGACAGCCCGTCCCGCTCCCACGTCACCGGGGACCCGGTGTGCGTCACGGGATAGACCAGCACCGGCGGCAGGTCCGGGTCCCGGCGGACGACGGGCGTGCCGCGGCAGAAGTACGACGGCTGCAGCAGCAGCCCGCGCCCCTCCAGCCGCAGTTCGCGGTCCACCGGGTAGTCGGCCTCCAGCACCGGCGCACGCCAGCGCAGCATCGGCGGCAGGGAGGCCAGCAGCTCGTCCGCTCCCCCGTCGAGCAGGGCCCGGCCGCGCACGGCACGATCGGCCTCCACCGCGGCCTGGATGTGCGGCCAGTACGACTCGATCGCCGACCGGTGGTAGCTGCGCAGCGCCCCCACGAGCCGGTCCATCGGCCCGTCCGCGCCCTCGGCGAGCCCGGCGAGCCGGCCCGTGAGCACGGAGTGCGGCCGCTCCGCGGCGAGCAGCGCCAGTTCGGCGGCGAGCCTGCGCACCGGGGTGGCGCGCACCGCCCGCAGGCCCTCCTCCAGGCCCTCCAGCGCCTCGGGCGGGGTCAGGAAGTCCGGGAAATAGCCGCGCTGCGGAACGAGGGCCGCGAGGAGCCGTGTTTCACCGTTCAGCCGGGCCCGGGTTTGAGTCCGCCATTCCCCGAAGACGGTGGCGCCGCGCCGGTCCCGTAAACGGTGGAAACTCAGAATCGCTTCCCACAAAACGTCCGGCCTGGCCGCCATCCGCACCCTGGCGAGGTCTTCACCGGTGAAGTGGATTCGCAGCACGGAACCCCCACTGTTGCATCCGCAATCGCCCCCGTCACTGAGTATGCATGCAATCACAGGACGTTACCACGGTGTTTCAGCCACAGTTGAAACGCATCGCGCAACAGGGTGGTCAACCGAAAAGCTGTACGACGTCGGGCACGAAACCTTCGGGTACCGAGGGGCGAGGCAAAGACCGTGGGGGGCTTTCCGCGCCTGGCGGCGGTCGGCGGAGGTTGCGGCTCCGTGTCCGGCATCGGTAATGGGGCGCGGCCGGCGGGTGGGGATCCGTCGACCGCGCCCCGCCTGTTCTTTGCTCAACGAATGGCGAAAATCGAGCTTCCTTAAAACACGCTACTGGTCCGTCGTTCAACAGGGCCCGACGGCGCGGCACGGCCCGCCGGTCAGGAGTCACCGGCAACAGTAATCGTCAAAAGGAAACGAGCGGGACAGGCACCTCCGCACAAGGTGCCCGTCCCGCTCGTCCCTCGGTGCACCGGGACCGCCGGCCGGTCGGTGAGGGTCGGGGACCACCGACGGCCCCGGGTTCAGGGGGCGGGAATCAGTACCGCCGACGGCTTCCGCCGACGGCACTCACTCCCGTCAGCGGCTGTCGCTCCCGGAGGACTGCGCCGCCGCGCGGCCGGCCTCCAGGCGGGCCACGGGGATCCGGAACGGCGAGCAGGAGACGTAGTCCAGGCCCACCTCGTGGAAGAAGTGCACCGACTCCGGGTCACCGCCGTGCTCACCGCAGACGCCGAGCTTCAGGTCCGGGCGGGTGGCCCGGCCGGCCGCCGCCGCGTTGCGCACCAGCGAACCGACGCCGTCCTTGTCGATCGTCTCGAACGGGCTGACGCCGAAGATGCCCTTCTCCAGGTAGGCCGTGAAGAAGCTCGCCTCCACGTCGTCCCGGCTGAAGCCCCACACGGTCTGGGTGAGGTCGTTCGTACCGAAGGAGAAGAACTCGGCCGCCTCCGCGATCTGGGCGGCGGTCAGCGCGGCACGCGGCAGCTCGATCATCGTGCCCAGCGCCAGCTTCAGCTCCACGCCGGTCCTCGCCTCGACCTCCGCGATGACCTCCTCGGCCTCCTCGCGGACGATCTCCAGCTCCTGGACCGTGCCCACCAGCGGGATCATGATCTCGGCACGCGGGTCGCCCTTGGCGTTCCGCCGCTCCGCCGCCGCCTCCGCGATGGCCCGCACCTGCATGGTGAACAGACCGGGGATGACCAGACCGAGACGGACCCCGCGCAGCCCCAGCATCGGGTTCTGCTCGTGCAGGCGGTGCACCGCCTGCAGCAGGCGCAGGTCGTTCTCGTTGGCGTCCTTGCGGGCCTCCGCGAGCGCCACGCGCACCGACAGCTCGGTGATGTCCGGCAGGAACTCGTGCAGCGGCGGGTCCAGCAGCCGCACCGTCACCGGCAGCCCGTCCATCGCCTCGAAGAGCTCGACGAAGTCCTTCTTCTGCAGCGGCAGCAGCGCCTTCAGAGCGTCCTCGCGCTCGTCGTCGGTGTCGGCGAGGATCAGCTTCTCGACCATCTCGCGGCGCTCACCGAGGAACATGTGCTCGGTGCGGCACAGCCCGATGCCCTGGGCTCCGAAGCGGCGGGCACGCAGCGCGTCCTCGGCGTTGTCCGCGTTGGCCCGTACCCGCAGCCGGCGTACCCGGTCCGCGTAGGCCATGATCCGGTGCACGGCCTGGACCAGCTCGTCGGCGTCGTCGGCGCCCGCGTGCATCCGGCCCTCGAAGTACTCCACCACCGGGGACGGCACGACCGGGACCTCGCCGAGGTACACCTTGCCGGTGGAACCGTCGATGGAGACGACGTCGCCCTCCTCCACGACGGTGCCGTTCACCGTCATCCGGCGGCGCTTGGTGTCGACCTCCAGCTCCTCGGCGCCGCAGACACAGGTCTTGCCCATGCCGCGGGCGACGACGGCCGCGTGGGAGGTCTTGCCGCCGCGGGAGGTCAGGATTCCCTCGGCCGCGATCATGCCGTCGAGGTCGTCCGGGTTGGTCTCGCGGCGGATCAGAATGACCTTCTCGCCGGAACGGGACCACTTGACGGCCGTGTAGGAGTCGAACACGGCCTTGCCGACCGCCGCGCCCGGGGAGGCGGCGATGCCACGGCCAAGCTTCTCGACCTGGGCCGTCTCGTCGAAGCGGGGGAACATCAGCTGCGCGAGCTGCGCGCCGGTGACGCGCTGGAGCGCCTCGGCCTCGTCGATGAGGCCCTGGTCCACGAGCTGGGTGGCGATCCGGAAGGCGGCACCCGCGGTGCGCTTGCCGACCCGGGTCTGCAGCATCCACAGCTGGCCGCGCTCGATGGTGAACTCGATGTCGCACAGGTCCCGGTAGTGCGTCTCCAGCGTCTCCATGATCTGCATCAGCTGGTCGTACGACTTCTTGTCGATCGACTCCAGATCCGCGAGCGGCACCGTGTTGCGGATGCCGGCGACGACGTCCTCGCCCTGCGCGTTCTGCAGGTAGTCGCCGTACACGCCCTGGTGTCCGGAGGCGGGGTCGCGGGTGAAGGCGACACCGGTGCCGGAGTCCGGGCCGAGGTTGCCGAAGACCATGGAGCAGACGTTGACCGCGGTGCCCAGGTCGTGGGGGATGCGCTCCTGACGGCGGTAGAGCTTCGCCCGGTCGCCGTTCCAGGAGTCGAAGACGGCCTTGATGGCCAGGTCCATCTGCTCGCGCGGATCCTGCGGGAAGTCGCGGCCGGTCTCGGACTTGACGATCTTCTTGAACTGCTTGACCAGCTTCTTCAGGTCGGCGGCGTCCAGGTCGGTGTCGACCGTGACCTTCTTGGCCTCCTTGGCCCCCTCCAGGGCGTCCTCGAACAGCTCGCCGTCGACGCCGAGGACGGTCTTGCCGAACATCTGGATGAGCCGGCGGTAGGAGTCCCACGCGAAGCGGTCGTCGCCGGCCTGCTTGGCGAGACCCTCCACCGAGGTGTCGGACAGACCGATGTTCAGGACCGTGTCCATCATGCCGGGCATGGAGAACTTCGCACCGGATCGTACGGACACCAGCAGCGGGTCGCCGGCCTGGCCCAGCTTCTTGCCCATGCGCTGCTCCAGCGCGTCGAGGTGCGCGCTCACCTCGTCGCGCAGTGCCGCGGGCTCCTCGCCACTGTCCAGGTAGACCTTGCAGGCCTCGGTGGTGATGGTGAAGCCCGGGGGGACGGGCAGTCCGAGGTTGGTCATCTCGGCGAGGTTCGCACCCTTGCCACCGAGGAGGTCCTTGAGGTCCCTGTTGCCCTCGGTGAAGTCGTAGACGAACTTCTGATCTTTGTTTTCCGACACGGGTCTCGACTCCTCGAGGACTCGGTGGCTGCCCTGACGGCGAGGAACATACCCAGATCGAAGGCACCTGGGTACGTCCACTTGTTTGTCGCTCGGCCGTAACCACCCGTCCGCCAGCAGATCGCAGGTTACCGATGCGTAAAGCCGGAGCCTTCGCACCTTCATCCCTCGAAGAGCGCTTGACCGAAAGCGGGAAATCGCCGCTCATGTGAGCGGCATCCAAGGCATATGAGTTCAACTATTGAACACAAGAAGAGTGGCACTGAGTGCCAGCCTTTTCGAAGTCACAGCCATCCCGAAAGTGCTCATATGAGCGCAACCCTTATCAGGGGTGGCGAGAATCACGCCGCCGGCAACGACCGGATCCCACCATCCGGACCCGCTCGCACCCGGATCCGGACCGGCCTCCCGACCCGCCGCCCGGTCAGCCCCCGGACGTGTCCAGCTCCGCATCCTCGCTCACACCGGCACAGTCGTACGGGTCCCTCAGCCAGCCGTCCGGCAGCACGACCCGGTTGTTCCCCGACGTACGCCCCCTCGGGCCGTCCGCGCCCGACGGCCACGGCTGGTCCAGGTCCAGCATGCTCAGCTGAGCGCGCAGCTCCTCCAGCGACGACGTCACCGCCAGCCGCTTGCGCATCTCCGACCCGACCGCGAACCCCTTCAGGTACCACGCCACGTGCTTACGGAAGTCGATCACGCCACGGGACTCGTCGCCGATCCACTCCCCCAGCAGCCGCGCATGGCGCACCATCACGTCCGCGACCTCACGCAACGACGGCCGCGCGGGGGCACCCGACCCCTCGAAGGCACTGACCAGGTCCCCGAACAGCCACGGCCGGCCCAGACAGCCGCGCCCCACGACCACCCCGTCGCAACCCGTCTCCCGCATCATCCGCAGCGCGTCGTCCGCCGACCAGATGTCGCCGTTGCCCAGCACCGGGATCTCCGGCACATGCTCCTTCAGCCGCGCGATCGCGTCCCAGTCCGCCGTACCGCCGTAGTGCTGAGCCGCCGTACGGCCGTGCAGGGCGATCGCCGTGACGCCCTCCTCGACCGCGATCCGCCCCGCGTCGAGATACGTGATGTGGTCGTCGTCGATACCCTTGCGCATCTTCATCGTCACCGGCAGGTCGCCGGCATTGCCGACCGCCTCGCCCAGGATCGCCCTCAGCAGGTTCCGCTTGTACGGCAGCGCCGAGCCGCCGCCCTTGCGGGTCACCTTGGGCACCGGGCAGCCGAAGTTCAGATCGATGTGATCGGCCAGGCCCTCGTCCACGATCATGCGGACCGCCTTGCCGACCGTGACCGGGTCGACCCCGTACAGCTGGATCGAACGCGGCGTCTCCGACGCGTCGAAGTGGATCAGCTGCATCGTCTTCTCGTTGCGCTCGACCAGCGCCCGGGTCGTGATCATCTCGCTCACGAACAGCCCCTTGCCCCCGCTGAACTCCCTGCAAAGGGTGCGGAACGGTGCGTTCGTGATGCCGGCCATGGGCGCGAGCACCACCGGGGGCTGCACGGCATGCGGGCCGATGGGCAGCGTCGAGGGCTGAGCGAGCGTGGTCATCCGACCATTGTCGCGCACTGTCAAGTTCGTTAGTTAGGCGTACTATGCATATATGCCCGCGTCCGAGACCACCGGCACCCCTCCGACCCGGCTGAGCCAACGCAGACGGCTCCTCGTCCTGGCCATCTGCTGCATGAGCCTGCTGATCGTCAGCCTCGACAACACCGTCCTCAACGTGGCCCTCCCCTCCATGCGCGAGGAGTTCCACGCCGGCATCGCCGGAATGCAGTGGACCGTCGACGCCTACACCCTCGTCCTCGCCTCCCTGCTCATCCTCGCCGGATCCACCGCCGACCGGATCGGCCGCCGCAAGGTCTTCAAGACCGGACTCGTCCTCTTCACCCTCGGCTCCGTCCTCTGCTCCCTCGCCCCCAACCTCGAATCACTCGTCGCGTTCCGCATGCTCCAGGCCGTCGGCGGCTCCATGCTCAACCCCGTCGCCATGTCGATCATCACCAACACCTTCACCGACCCGCGCGAACGCGCCCGCGCCATCGGCGCGTGGGGCGCCGTCGTCGGCATATCCATGGCCGCCGGCCCCGTCGTCGGCGGACTCCTCGTCGAAACCGTCGGCTGGCGCTCCATCTTCTGGATCAACGTCCCCATCGGCCTCACCGCCCTCCTCCTCACCTGGCGCTACGTCCCCGAGTCCCGCGCCGCCAAGCCCCGCCGCGCCGACCCCGCCGGACAACTCCTCGTCATCGCCCTCCTCGGCTCCCTCACCTACGCGATCATCGAAGCGCCCACCGCGGGCCCCGCCACCGCCCTCACCCTCACCGCCGTCGCCGCGGCCGCACTCACCGCCCTCGTCCTCCACGAACCCCGCCGCACCGAACCCCTCATCGACCTGCGCTTCTTCCGCTCGGCCCCCTTCAGCGGCGCCACCGTCATCGCGATCAGCGCCTTCGCCGCACTCAGCGGCTTCCTCTTCCTCAACACCCTCTACCTGCAGGACATCCGCGGACTGTCCGCCCTCCAGGCCGGCCTCGCCATGCTCCCCATGGCCGCACTCACCTTCCTCTGCGCCCCGCTCGCCGGCCGCCTCGTCGCCGGCCGCGGACCACGACTGCCGCTCGCCCTCGCCGGCACCTCCATGGCCGCCTGCGGAATCCTCTTCGCCGCCTTCGAAGCCGAGACGTCCACACCGCTGCTCTTCACCGGATACGTCCTCTTCGGCCTCGGCTTCGGCATGGTCAACGCGCCCGTCACCAACACCGCCGTCTCCGGTATGCCCCGCTCCCAGGCGGGCGTCGCCGCCGCCGTCGCCTCCACCAGCCGCCAGACCGGCGCCACCCTCGGCGTCGCCGTCATCGGCTCCGTGCTGGCGGCGGGCACCGGCGCCGCCGACCACGTCACCGGCTTCGTCGAGGCCGCCCGCCCGGCGTGGTGGATCATCACCGGCTGTGCACTGACCGTCCTCGCCGTCGGCCTCGCCACCAGCGGCCGCTGGGCCCGGGAGACGGCCCGCCGCACGGCGGAGCGCCTCGAACCGGCGAACGCCCGCACGACCTCCGGCAGCACGGCCTGACCCCGGGCCCACCCGCCGGCGAACGCACCGGTACGCCCCCTCGGGACGAGGGAACCGCCGGTCACCGTCGCACCCACCGCCACGGCGAGTGGTCAGGAGCAGACCGCCACCGTGTTCTGGGAACCCTCCGCCAGGGGGTATCCGTCCCGGCGCACGGCCCCGTTCGGCGGAAAGCCGGAGAACCCCGACCCGTTCGGCTGCGAGCTCGACACCGGCGTTCGAGGTGCCTGCCGACGTCACGGAGAGCTGAGCTCAGGCCTCGTCACACGTACGGGCCCGTGCGCCCTCCCGGGTCCGGGCCCGGGAGGTGGCCCGCCGGGGGTGGCGGCGGACGTACTCCGCCTCCAAGGCCCCCATCCGGGAAGTGTGTGTCTGCAGGGCGTCGTCGGAGCCGTACAGCAGGGTCTCGTGGCGGGTGCGGTGGATGGCCTCCAGCTCCTTCAGCAGCTGCCCGTCCTCCAGCCGCTCCGGCGGCACTCCGCGGTCCTGCTCGGCCATGACACACACCTCCGGTAGGTACGCCCCTTCCATCATGGCCCGGGATCGGGCGACCGCATCCGAAGACGAAGGGGGCCCGGACCACCTAGGTGATCCGGGCCCCCTTCGACGTGAGACGGCGTCAGCTCTGCGTNGACCGCATCCGAAGACGAAGGGGGCCCGGACCACCTAGGTGATCCGGGCCCCCTTCGACGTGAGACGGCGTCAGCTCTGCGTGTCGCTCGCTTCCCGGGACGCCTCACTGTGAGCGTCCTCGGCGCTCTGGGTGCGCTCACGCATCTTGCGCAGGATCTCCTGCTTCTGGTCGGCGGCCGTCCGGCGGTCTGCCTGGCTCGCCGGACCGTTGCCCTGCTGGTCGGCGCGGGACAGCTTTCGGCGCTGTCCGCCCACGCCGAGGAGGTTGTTGCGGCCCTTGGCCACGGGGTTCTCCCATCGTGGTGAGAAGTGATCCGGATGTCAGCTGGTGGGGGCGACGTGGCCGCCGCACTCTCACTCGTAGATCTGGAAGAAGGAGGACATGCAGCGACGGTACCGGTCGAGGGCGGGGCTGACACCCGGTTTTCCGGCCTGGTGGCGCGCTCCGCGCAACCCATCGACCGATAACAACTGACAGATATTGAAATCTGTCAGCCGTCATGTCACAGTTGTCAGCGCCAGCGTCCCTCTCTCGAGGAGCCCCTTCCATGACCTCGCCCAGCTCCCCCAACACACCGGCCTCCTCCGTGCACCACCCCCTCCCCACCCGTCCACTCGGCGCCACCGGCCCCCGCGTCTCGGCGATCGGCCTGGGCGCCATGGGTATGTCGGCGCTCTACGGCGACGCCGATCGCTCGGAGTCGATCGCGACGATCCATGCCGCGCTCGACGCCGGCGTGACGCTGATCGACACGGGCGACTTCTACGGCATGGGCCACAACGAGATGCTGATCGGCGAGGCACTGCGTGCCGCTCCGGCGGCGGATCGTGAGAAGGCACTGATCAGCGTGAAGTTCGGGGCGCTCCGCGACCCGGACGGCGGCTGGTCCGGCTATGACGGCCGCCCCGCCGCGGTGAAGAACTTCGCCGCCTACTCGCTGCAGCGGCTGGGCACCGACCACATCGACGTCTACCGCATCGCCCGTGTCGATCCGGACGTGCCGGTGGAGGAGACGGTCGGCGCGATCGCCGAGCTGGTCGACGCGGGTCACGTCCGGCACGTCGGCCTGTCCGAGGTCGGCGCCGACACGCTGCGGCGTGCGGCGTCCGTCGCCCCGATCGCCGATCTGCAGATCGAGTACTCGCTGATCTCCCGCGGTGTCGAGGACGCGATCCTGCCCACGGCGCGCGAGCTGGGTATCGGCGTCACGGCGTACGGCGTGCTGTCCCGCGGCCTGATCTCCGGGCACTTCAGCGGGCACCGGAAGCTGGCGGCCGATGACTTCCGGGGTATGAGCCCGCGCTTTCAGGGCGACAATCTGCGGCACAATCTGGATCTCGTGGAGCAGCTGCGCAAGATCGCGGAGCAGAAGGGCGTTTCGGTCGCCCAGCTGGCGATCTCGTGGGTGCTGTCGCGTGGCGAGGACGTCGTTCCGCTGGTGGGTGCGCGGCGCCGGGACCGGCTGGCCGAGGCGCTGGGTGCGCTGGGCGTGACGTTCGGGGAGGACGAGCTCGCGGCGATCGAACGGGCCGTTCCTCGGGGGGCCGCGGCGGG
Organism: Streptomyces sp. HNM0645; assembly: GCF_030056615.1. Taxonomy (NCBI): domain Bacteria; kingdom Bacillati; phylum Actinomycetota; class Actinomycetes; order Kitasatosporales; family Streptomycetaceae; genus Streptomyces; species Streptomyces sp. HNM0645. Next base: position 64,411 of record NZ_JASHLT010000041.1, read on the forward strand.
TGAGCGTTACCCGGCGGCGCAGATGGCGCATCTCGACAGCGAGCACTGATGTGTCGCGGCGCGTGGCCGGGGTCGGGTCGGGCATGACCGGGACCGGCGTGGCGGGGTCCCCGTCGGCCGGCCGCGGTCGTGCCGGCCGTGCCGCGTCCGCGGACCGTCCGCTCCGTGCCTGCTGTGCCCGTCGTGCCGGGTGTCCGACTGGTCCGGGTCGTGTCGGTGGGGAAGGGTAACGTCGGTGCCATGTCCACCACGGAGACCCTGACCGCCGACCGCATCCTCGAGGCGACCGAGGAGGTGCTGCGTCGTTTCGGTCCGTCCAAGGCGACGGTCGTCGATGTGGCGCGCGCCCTCGGGGTGAGTCACGGCAGTGTGTACCGGCATTTCCGCACCAAGGCGGCGCTGCGTGAGGCGGTGACGGCTCGCTGGCTGGGCCGCACCGAGGAGTTGCTGTCGGAGATCACGGAGGGGCCTGCCGGTTCGGCGGAGGAGAAGCTGCGGGCGTGGTTGTCGTGCCTGTTCGAGGCGAAGCGTCACAAGGCGGGTGACGATCCGGAGTTGTTCGCCACGTACGCGGTGCTGATCACGGAGGCCAGTGATGTGGTGGACGAGCATCTGGTGGTGCTGGTCAGCCAGGTGACGCGGATCGTCGAAGAGGGGGTGCGCGGCGGGGAGTTCGTGGCCGTGGATCCGGTGTCGGTGGCGCAGGCGGTGTTCGACGCGACGGCGCGTTTCCATGATCCGGTGTTTGCGCCGGAGTGGCGGAGGCCGTCGATCGACGACGAGTTCCGTGCGGTGTGCGAGGTGTTGTTGCGTGGTCTGCGGGTCTGACGGTTTCCGCCGCTCGAGGCCTCCTCGCCGGCGCGGTGCGTGCTGTCCGAGCTGTGGTGTCCGGCTGGTGGTCAGTCGCTGCGGGTCCGGTTGCCCGGGTCGACGGTGGCCTGGTGGGCGTCGGCGAGGTGCTCCTCGGCCTTGAGCCAGGGGAGGAACTGGGCGCCTTTGCGCCAGCCGCAGGTGTCGCAGGTGAGTGCCTTCTGTACGCCTGCTTTCCGGACGCGGACGGTGTGTTCGCGTCCGTGCTGGTCCCATCTGCTGACTTTGCTGCTGGTGGTGGACGGCATGGTGTGCCTCCTCTGCCGGCGGTCGACGAGTGGGCCCAGTGTGCATGAGGGCCCCCGGTTCCGTACCCGGAACCGGGGGCCTTGTTGCCGTCGTGGGGCGAGCGTCAGCAGCCGAGGAGGCGGGTGGCGAGGTAGCCCTGGATCTGGTCGAGGGAGACGCGTTCCTGCTTCATGGTGTCGCGCTCGCGGACGGTGACCGCGTTGTCGTCGAGGGTGTCGAAGTCGACGGTGACGCAGTAGGGGGTGCCGATCTCGTCCTGACGGCGGTAGCGGCGGCCGATGGCGCCGGCGTCGTCGAACTCGATGTTCCAGTTCTGCCGGAGGTCGGCGGCGAGGCCCTTGGCCTTCGGGGAGAGCTGGGGGTTGCGGGACAGCGGCAGGACGGCGACCTTCACCGGGGCGAGGCGGTGGTCGAGGCGCAGGACGGTGCGCTTCTCCATGACGCCCTTGGCGTTGGGGGCTTCGTCCTCGTTGTAGCCGTCGAGGAGGAAGGCGAGCATGGTGCGGCCGACACCGGCGGCGGGCTCGATGACGTAGGGGGTCCAGCGCTCGCCGGCTTCCTGATCGAAGTACGACAGGTCGGTGCCTGAGGCCTTGGAGTGGGCGCCGAGGTCGTAGTCGGTGCGGTTGGCGACGCCTTCGAGCTCGCCCCATTCGCTGCCGCCGAACTGGAAGCGGTACTCGATGTCGGCGGTGCGCTTGGAGTAATGGGAGAGCTTCTCCTTGGGGTGCTCGTACCAGCGCATGTTCTCCTCACGGAGACCCAGGCCGGTGTACCAGTTCCAGCGCTGCTCCATCCAGTACTCGTGCCACTTCTCGTCCTCGCCGGGCTTGACGAAGAACTCCATCTCCATCTGCTCGAACTCGCGGGTGCGGAAGATGAAGTTGCCGGGGGTGATCTCGTTGCGGAAGGACTTGCCGACCTGGGCGATGCCGAAGGGCGGCTTGCGGCGGGAGGTCTGCTGGACCTGGGCGAAGTTGGTGAAGATGCCCTGGGCGGTCTCGGGGCGCAGGTAGGCGATGGAGCCGGAGTCCTGGGTGGGGCCGAGGTGGGTGGAGAGGAGGCCGGAGAACTGCTTGGGCTCGGTGAACTGGCCCTTGGTGCCGCAGTGGGGGCAGTTGATGTCGGTCAGGCCGTTGGCGGGGGCGTGGCCGTGCTTCTCCTCGTAGGCCTCTTCGAGGTGGTCGGCGCGGAAGCGCTTGTGGCAGGAGGTGCACTCGGTGAGCGGGTCGGTGAAGGTGGCGACGTGGCCGGAGGCTTCCCAGACCTCGGTCGCCAGGATCACCGACGAGTCGATGCCGACGACGTCCTCGCGCGAGGTGACCATGTAGCGCCACCACTGGCGCTTGATGTTCTCCTTGAGCTCGGTACCCAGCGGTCCGTAGTCCCAGGCGGCGCGCTGGCCGCCGTAGATCTCGCTGCTGGGGTAGACGAACCCACGGCGCTTGCTCAGGTTGACGATCGTGTCGATCTTGTCGGCGGCCACGGTGCTCTCTTCATTACGACGACGAAGTGCGAATGCTTCAGATTACCGGCGCTCGTACCCCCTGTATCAAATCGGTTCGCCTCCTCGTTCGCGGAAGCGGAGGCGTGGGGGGACGTGCCGTCGGATCCGGTCGTGGATGTCGTCGCCGGACCCGTACCGGTCCGGGTGATAGGTGATGCACGCTCCGTTCTCGCCGTAGAGGGTTGGGGTGCCGGTTTCGTCCGTGGAGGGGTCGGCGACGGCGTACCTGGGGGTGGTGACGGCCCCGTCGGGCACCTCCGGGTGATGCCTTCGTCTCCGTTGCGGAGGTGGGAGCGCCGCGGTACGGGTCCGCGGAGTTTCGGGCGGTGTTCGTCGGCCGTGGTGAGGGTGCCGACGGGGAGGGGGTGAGAGGGGTTCCGGGGGTGGGGCGGTGTGGCGAGGCATGCCGGGCAGGGCGGTGCCGGGTGGTCGGCGGGGGTGGCGTGGATGTCGGTGCGCTGCAGGGCGGCACCGTACGGGGGGATCGTCGGGTGGTGGGGGTGGCGGTGGGGGGATGGTGAGGCCGGGGCAGGTGGGGGCGGGCGGTGTGGGGGGCGTCGGGCGATCAGGACCGATGATTCAATTGACAATCGTTTCCATCTTTGTTGAAAATGACTGTCATGAACGTACGCCGTCTCATACCCACCACTGCCCTCGCGGGAGCGACCGCGCTGGGCCTCGTCTCGCTCTCGGCCTGCTCGGGTGCGTCCTCGGCCGGAGGCGCCCAGGCGGGCGGCAAGCTGGACGTGGTGGCGTCGTTCTACCCGATGCAGTACCTGGCCGAGGAGATCGGCGGTGACCACGTGGAGGTCACGACGCTGACGAAGCCGGGTGTGGAGCCGCATGACCTGGAGCTGAAGCCCAGGCAGGCGTCGGAGCTCCGCCGGGCCGACTACGTCCTCTATCTGAAGGGCGTGCAGCCCGCCGTGGACGAGGCGATCGCGCAGTCCGGCGTCGAGCACACGGTGGACGCCGCGACCCTGACCGGGATGGAGGACCACGGCACCGAGGTCGGCCACGACCACGGTGACGAGGGCGGGGGCGAGGAGCACGGCGCCGGGGCCGGGGCCGATCCGCACGTCTGGCTGGACCCGGTGAAGTACGCCGAGGTCGCCGAGGGCGTCGGGGACTCCCTGGCGAAGGCCGATCCGGCGCATGCCGCGGACTACCGGAAGAACACCGAGACGCTGGTCGGCAAGCTGAGGGCACTGGACGCCAAGTTCACCGACGGCCTGAGGAACAGCACCACCAGGACCTTCATCACCACCCATTCCGCCTTCGGCTACCTCGCCGAGCGGTACGGGCTGGATCAGCACGGCATCGCCGGGCTCGGCCCGGAGTCCGAGCCGAGCCCGGCGCGGATCAAGGAGCTCCAGTCGGTCGCGAAGCAGGAGAAGGTGTCCACGGTCTTCTTCGAGACGCTGGCCAGTGACCGTACGGCGAAGACGCTCGCGAAGGACACGGGGCTGCGGACGGACGTCCTGGACCCGCTGGAGGGCATCACGGACAGGTCCAAGGGTGACGACTACCTGTCGGTGATGGAGTCCAACCTCGCCGCGCTGCAGAAGGCGCTCGGCGCGAAGTGACAGTCGTTTCACCGGCCGTTTCGGCAGGAGCAGCATCGGAGGCGAAGCCCATGGAGCCCGTCGCAGAGCCCGTCATATCCGTCCGCGGGGCCCGTGCCACGCTGGGTTCGCGTCCCGTGTTGCGCGGCGTCGACCTGGCGGTGGAGCGCGGTGAGGTCGTGGCGCTGCTCGGCGCGAACGGCTCGGGGAAGTCGACGGCCGTGCGGTCGGTGATCGGCCAGGTGCCGCTCACTGGTGGTTCGGTGTCGTTGTTCGGTACGGAGTTGCGCCGTTTCCGTGCGTGGTCGCGGGTGGGTTACGTTCCGCAGCGCACGACCGCGGTGAGCGGGGTGCCGGCGACGGTCCGGGAGGTGGTGGCGTCCGGCCGGCTGTCGCGGACGAGGTTGGGGTGGCCGTCGAAGGGCGACCGTGCGGCGGTGCGGCGGGCGATCGGGCTCGTCGGGCTCGCCGACCGGGCGAGGGACTCGGTGAGCGCGCTGTCGGGTGGGCAGCACCAGCGGGTGCTGATCGCCCGTGCGCTGGCCGCGGAGCCGGAACTGCTGATCATGGACGAGCCGATGGCGGGTGTGGACCTGGCCAGTCAGGAGATCCTCGCCGGGACGCTGCAGGAGCAGGTGGCGGCGGGGACGACGGTGCTGCTGGTGCTGCACGAGCTGGGCCCGCTGGAGCCGTTGATCGACCGGGCGGTGGTGCTGCGGGACGGCTGTGTCGTCCATGACGGGCCGCCTCCGCGTGCCGTGGGCCAGCATGCGCTGCCCGGCCACGACCACGTTCATCCGCATGCGGCCGACGAGCCGCTCCGCACGGGACTGCTGAGCTGATCATGGAATTCCTCCAGGACCCCTTTATGCAGCGGGCGCTGCTGGCCGCCGTGCTGGTGGGCGTCACGGCACCGGCCGTGGGCATTCATCTGGTGCAGCGCCGGCAGGCGCTGATGGGCGACGGCATCGGCCATGTCGCGCTGACCGGCGTCGGTCTCGGTTTCCTGCTGTCCACGAGTCCGGTGTGGATGGCGATGCTGGTGGCGGTGGCCGGTTCGGTGGCGATGGAGCTGATCCGGGCGTACGGGCGGACCCGCGGTGACATCGCGCTGGCGATGCTGTTCTACGGCGGGATGGCGGGCGGCGTGATGCTGATGAATCTCAGTGGGACGGGGTCGAGCGCCAATCTGACGTCGTACCTGTTCGGTTCGCTGTCCACCGTCTCGGACGAGGACGTCGTCGCGATCTGTCTGCTGGCGGGCTTCGTGCTGCTGGTGACGGTGGGGCTGCGGCGGCAGTTGTTCGCGATCAGCCAGGACGAGGAGTTCGCGCGGGTCACGGGGCTGCCGGTGCGGGCGCTGAACCTGCTGGTGGCGGTGACGGCCGCGGTGACGGTGACGGTCGCGATGCGTGTCGTCGGGCTGCTGCTGGTGAGCGCGCTGATGGTGGTGCCGGTGGCGGCGGCGCAGCAGGTGACGCGTTCGTTCGCGGTGACGTTCGTGGTGGCGGTGGCGATCGGGGTGGCGGTGACGCTGGCCGGTACGGTCACCACGTACTACCAGGACGTGCCGCCGGGCGCGACGATCGTGCTGCTGGCGATCGCGGTGTTCATGCTGTTCACGGCGCTGGCGACGCCGTTGGCGCGGCGGCGGTCGCGGGCGGTCGAGGCGTTGGCGGGGGCCGCGGGGGCGGAGTGCGACGTGGACGTTCCGGCGACCCGCCGTCCGGCGGGTGGCGCCGTGGTCTGACCGGTGCCCGTGGCGGGCCTGGCAGAATGGCCGTCGAGGAGCGGCGGAACGTAAGGAGGTACCTGTGGCGACGGCTGGACCCCCCGTGCGCGGCCGGTCGACCCGTCAGCGGGCCGCGGTCGCGGCGGCGCTGGACGAGGTGGACGAGTTCCGCAGTGCGCAGGAGCTGCACGACATGCTCAAGCACCGCGGCGATTCGGTCGGCCTGACGACGGTCTACCGGACGCTGCAGTCGCTCGCCGATGCCGGCGAGGTCGATGTGCTGCGCACGAGCGACGGTGAGTCGGTGTACCGGCGTTGCGCGTCGGGTGAGCACCACCATCATCTGGTGTGCCGGGTGTGCGGCAAGGCGGTCGAGGTCGAGGGCCCCGCTGTGGAGCAGTGGGCGGAGACGATCGCGGCGCAGCACGGCTATGTGAACGTGGCGCACACGGTGGAGATCTTCGGTACGTGCGCGGAGTGCGCGAAGAAGTGATCCCGTGGTCCCGTCTGCGGACCCGTGACCGCGGGTGCGGCGGGGTGGCTGAGGGGCCCGCGCCGGCTGTTGCCGGTGCGGGCCCTTCGCCGTGGGGGCGGTTTCTAGGGATCGTCGCAACACGTGGTCGGTTTGATCAGGCCGCGAGTAGTTTATGCAGGCGCTCGGCTGGGGTTTCCCAGCCGAGCGTTTTGCGTGGGCGGCCGTTGAGTTCGGCGGCGACGGCGTCGAGGTGGTCGCGGGTGTGGACGGACAGGTCGGTG
>NZ_JASHLT010000042.1:0-106035 GCF_030056615.1 Streptomyces sp. HNM0645
GGCGCGAGGCGGTAGTGTGCACGCAGAAAGTGCCTTCCTGCTGGGATGACAGAGACCTTCGACAAGCCTCATCTTCCCAGCTCAGAGGGCACTTTCGCGTTTCGGATCAAGATCCGGACACCGCGGCAAGTGAAACAGGCAGGCTAGCCTCCTGCCGGCGTGCGTTCCATCCCAAGGTCGTCCTTCTGATCGGAGAACACGCCTGCCGGCTCGCGGTGGGTTCGGGGAACCCGACGCTGTCCGGCTGGGGCGCCAACGACGAGCTGTGGACGGTGGTGGAGACCGAGGACGACGACTCCCACGCCCTCCTGGCCGACCTCGCCGACTGGTTGGACGCACTGCCCTCCGCCGTGGAACTGGCCCCCTGGTCGGCGAGTCATCTGGCGGAACTGGCTGCCCTTCTGACCGAACGGCATGTCAACGCCCCGGCCGGACCGGAATCCGGTGCCCGGCTTCTGCACAATCTCCAGGAGAGTCTGTTGGACCAACTGCCGCTCGGTCCTGTCGACGAACTGCACGCGTACGCCCCGTTCGTCGACGAGGCCAGTCATGCCCTCAGCGAGCTGGTCGGCCGTCTGACACCCCGCCGCACCATCCTCGGGCTCCAGCCTCGCTGGTCCAGCTATGACGCCGGAGCGATCAAGAGGGCACTCGGCGGCTTCGACGCGCAGATCCGTTTTCTCGAGGAGACTCGGATGCGGCACGGCAAGTTCGTCGAGTGGCAGGCCGGCGGCCGCCGATACGCTCTCACCGGGAGCCCGAATCTGACCCGCGCCGCGCTGTGCACCAGCACCCGGGACGGCGGCAACTGCGAGCTCGCCGTACTCGCCGCCGACACCGCGCCGCTGCTTCCCGAACAGGGGCGCGTCACCTCACTCGCGAGCCTGACGGGCCGCACCATCCGGCCCTTCCAGTCCACCGGTCACACGCTCGTCCTGCTGGGCGCGAAGGCGGACAGCGAAGGCCTGCACGTCTCTCTGGCGCACCCCCAGCCCCTGCCCGTGGTGATCAGCACGTCTCCGGACGGTTCACCGGGTTCCTGGACACGGACCGGAACCATTCCGGCGGGGGCGGCGGCCTGCTCCTTCCCGCTGCCCGAGGTTCCTGGTGCGGCGGTTCGCGCCACGTGCGCTCGTCCTGACGGCACCACTGCCGAATCCGCCGTCGTCTTCGTCTACAGCCCCGTGCACTGCGCACGGCGCCACAGCGCCGACAGCGGTCCCCGGCTGAGATACGACTACACGGTGCAGACCCTGTTCGCCGACGAGCGTGCCGCACGCCGTTTCGAAGCCGATCTGCTGCGCCTGCGCGAACTCACCGCCGGAACGTCCGCTCCCCGGGTGAGCCCGGCGGGAGAGGCGACAGCGGGCTCGGTGACATCGAGCGGCGTCGACCGCTGGGACGCCTACCTCGCCGACTGCCGCCGGATGATCGGGGCACCGTTGACGGATCTGGCGTTCGGCACCTCGCCGCTCGACCTGCCGCAGGCACCGTCGTCGCGGTGGATCGTGTCGGCGGTCACTCTTGGCGTGCGCGAGGAGGACGACGAAGAGCACGAGGACGAGACGGAGGAGGTGGACCTCCCCACCACGAGCGTGCCGGTCGCCCCGTACGTCGCGCCGGAGCAGCGTGCCCGTTTCCGCGCCTGGGCCCAGCGCTGGGTCGCGGCGCTCACGGGCCCTGACGATTCAGCCGCAGCACCGGTTCCGGTCCGGCTGCTCGTGGCCGGCCTGTACGTCCAGCTCCTGGCCGCCGGAGTCTGGGACGAGCAGGACCAGAGCTGGCGCGACGGGCTCAGCCGCCTCCTCGAAGCACTCGGTTCCGAAGACCTGACGGCCGAGGCGGACCACGATGATCCGCCCGAGACCCGGCGACGGCTGGACGCGGTGGCGGCCGTGGTGATGACACTGCTCGCCCAGGACGCCACCTTCACCGGCGGCGCCGAGCACGACGTACTGGCGGCCCGCACCTGGCACGGCAGCAAGACGATGATCGCGCGTGCCGAGCCCGCCGAGGCGGAGGACCTGATGATCCCGCCGGAGCGGGCGCTCGCCCGCGTCGCGCCCTGGAGCGAGGTGGACGGACTCATCGCGCTGGCGCAGGAGGACGACCCCTACGCGGAGGCGATCGAGGGGCTCACCGCGGCTGGCTGGTCGGTCGTGTGCGAGGACGGGCTCTGGGAGATCACGGGCTCCTTCGGCAATCCGCTTCCGGTCGTGGCCAAGGCCGCCGAACGACTCGGGCGGCACCACGCCGACGGCGTGCTTGTACGGGCCCGCAGCAAGAACCGCTGGGCCTTCATGGCATGGGCGGACCCCTACCTGGTCCTGCTGAATCCCCCGGCACGCGTCTGGCGCACCTACCAGGTACGACTCCCCGCCACACCGGAATCACGGTTCAGCGGCGGCGACCTTTCCGCGGTACCCGGCCGCGTCGGTTCCCCGGCCCCGCTGCAGAAGGGCCCGCCGGAAGCTCTCAGGAAGATTCTCGCCGAAGCAGGCCTCAGTTACCCGGATTTGGTCAGTCGCCTGTTCACACTCGACACGTGACGGGGAGGGAAGCGATCAGTGCCGTGACGCCACCGGTGACGGACCGTCGAGCGGCTGATTTCCCTCGGTCGACCTCGTCCCACCGTCACGCCGCTGCGCAAGGCGGGCAGGCGCGATCGCACTCCGCCGCCCGTACCGCTCGCCACTGCGCCGTCGGAACTCGTGCCGGTCGGCGCTTGTCTCAGCCAGCGAGATCTCTCACCGGTGCCCGACATCGCCTCGGCGGGCCATCTGCGGACTGATGGAAGTCCGGGCCGAAGTGGGCCTTTTCCAGACGGAGTTGATGCGGCAGTTGTTCGAGGACGCCACCTGAGACTCTATGCTGCACAGGCATATGCAGAGTCAACAGGGGGCCTTGGGCGACGGCGTCCGTGCCGACGGCAAAACCGGAGGGGAACGGTGGTGTCACACTCCGCGCCGAACGAGGGCGGGGTAAACGGGGGAACGGCCGAGAGGCCATCCGCTGCGTTCGAGCGGGCCGTTGCCGCCTACGCCCACGGAAACTTCGCGCTTGCCGTCAGCCATCTGCGGCTGTTGGAACGCGACGCCGACACCGGCCACGCGGTGATCGACGCCCGCCACGCTGCCTTGCGCGGGGCACTCGCGGCTCGCGCCGGCAACTGGACGGAGTGCTGTGACTGGTACATCCGGTCGCTGGTTCCTTCAGGAACCGTCGGTGCCCGTCCGCCCGAGTCGACCGAGCCCTGCCACAACGACGACTGCACCTCACCTGCCGACAACCGGTGTGGCCAGTGCTCCCGCTGGTTCTGCGCGGCGCACGGCGCCGAAAGCATGGACGAGGTCTCCCGCTGCGGCCCGTGCCTCGATGTGGCAGTGCACAACCTGGTGCATGCGGCGATTCTGGCCGACCGTGTCAAGGCCGCCGCAGAGGCGCTCGCTCCATGGGCCGGCGCTGCGAACTCGGCCACAGCGCAGGCACTGCTGGCGTGCCTCGCCCCGGAACATACCGTGGGCTTCGGTGAACAGAGCGACGTGCTCGACGCGTTCGCGAAGGAGCGGCGCAAGGCGCTTGTGCTGTACCGAGCGTCCATGACGCTCGCCGACACGGACCTGGAACGGGTGAGTGTCCCGGTGTCTGACACGGCGTCCTCGTCGTTCCCGGCACCGTACGAGTGGCTGCGCCATTGGAGGGCCCGTGGGCTGAGCCGTGCGGGTCGGCACGCCGAGGCGTGGCAAGTCCGGTACGAGGACTGGCTGGCGAGACCGGTCGACACCGTGGTCGTGCACGCCCTGGCCGTCGAGGCTCTCCGGGTCTTCGCGGACGACACCGAGACGGACAGCCGGAGGCGTCTGGCGTCCGTACGGCAGGCCATGGCCTGCTGGGCGATGGTTCTGCACTCCGCCTCTTACTGGCAGGAACTGGCACGGCGCTCCGGGCACCCATGGACGCCCGCCGAGCGGAAGGATGCCTCGGACCAGGTAGCCGAGCGTATCCGCCAGGTCCTGCGGGACGACGACAGGGCTGCGGAACGGCCGGTGGTGGACAGCCTGGAGCTGGCCTGGGATGTCGAGCTCGCCGCTGCCCGTTGCCTGGCCGGGGTCCTGGCCACGGCGGACTGCGGATGGCCCGTTCAAGCCGGCGGCGACCTCGCTTTCGGCCCCGGCTTCCTCGACCTCCTGCGGTCGGCCGGAGCCCCATGGAAGGCCCTGGCCGAGGAGGTCGACGGCTGGGTGTCGGACGCGGGCCGCTCGGGTGCGGCGAGCGGCGATCGGCTCCGTGATCTGATGTCACCCGAGGGGCGCTACACGGTGCTCCTGGAGACCGGCAGGTTCGACCAGGTCATCGCCGCACTCGAGGCCGGGACGGCGACGGAACCCCGGGCCCCGGGGGACGCCGGCCCTCCGCACGGCCCGCAGCGCGTCCTCGGCGCGGCACTGGTCGCTCGGGCGCTCGACCATCTGAAGGCCAAGCGCTGGTCCGACGCAGTACGGGACTTCGAGGACGCGGCGAGCGCTGGCGCCTCGCTCACCCTCCACGAGGAGGAGATCGGTCGGGCAGGCCGGCAGGCCGGACTCGCTCTGGTGCAGAACCGTGTCAGGCCGGACTGGCAGGCGTATACCGGCCTTCTCCAGCGCGCCCTCGACCTGGCACCGGAAGACGAGGAACTGAAGCGGAACCTGGCTGTCGGGTGCGTGCACCTGGGCCGGCAGGCCCAGCAGCAGGGGGACCAGGACAGGGCACGTGCCCGCTTCGCTCAGGCGTACGAGCTGGATCCTTCGAACGAATCCGTCGTCGCAGCGCTGAACGAATCCGACACCCGGTGGGCCGAAGACCTCCTCCAGAAACAGCCCGTGTCCGTGCTCACACGTGCCATCGCGGAGCTGCGCAGGATCCTTGACCGCGACGCGACCCTCCGGCCCGTCCGCAAGGCCTTGGCAACGGCTCTGTACGAGCGCTCCCTCGATGTGGCCCTGACCGGCGCCCGCGCCGAGGCCACGGGTCTGATGAGGGAGGCCCGCGGCCTCCTGGAGCCGGGCTCGGACGACTGGGCTCCGGGGCGGGGGCCGAAGGAGGCCGTCGCGAACGGACTCTGCGAACGAGCGTTTCCGGTCGACGTGTCCGACGAGGACGAGCTGCGGCACGCGCTTGACGTGATCGCCGTCGCCCGCACCTACGAAGTCCTCCCGGGTGTCGCCGACGAACAGGCCGCGCTCCTGGCCCACCTCGTAGGACTGTTGTGCCGGAACGAGGACTACGACGAGGCCATACGGTTCGTCCGCCGGTGCCCACGAGACGCCGAGGACCGGAGCGGATTCGACAGGGCCGTCGCCGAGGCCTACGCCGGACGCGCCCGACGACGCCTCTCCGAGGGCGACACCGTCGCCGCCCACGCCGACGTACGGGCGGTTCGCAAGTACGACCCGACGCATCCGCTGGCTCTTTTCGGGCCGGGTGATGCCGATCAGCTGTGGTGAGGGGACGACACGGGGTGACCATGTCCATGTTCGGCAATTCTCCGTACGAGGTACTGGGTCTGGAGGTCGGCGCGTCCAGGGCCGACGTCCTGGCCGCCTACCAACGGTGCTCGAAGGCGGCCCGGCGCGATCGTGAACTGCGCGACCGCCTCTCCCGGGCGCGCAACGCCCTCTCCCGCCCCGGAGAACGTCGGGTGGCGGAGCTGCTGACACCGCTGCCCGGCGCACTGCCGTCCGATGCGAGCGGTGCGCTGCTCGCCGAGGCCCGTCGGCACATGTCCCGAGTCGCCCCCCTGATGCCCGACCCGGCGAGCTTCGCCCCGCCGTCCGGCTGACGGCCCCACGACCGCTCGGTGATCCGCCTCTGTACGCCTCACGCCCCTTCAACGTCCCGGGAGCCCGCGTTGACCGCACCGTCCTCCGCACAGCCCGACTCCGACTCCGAACGTCTGATCGCGCAACTGCGCAGACGGTGCGAGGCGTTGGAGCGGCGGCGTGCCCAGTACGAGGACGAACTGGCCCGGAAGGACGCCGAGTGGGAGACGTCGCTCCGCCGCCTGCTCACCGGCCTGCTCGACGTCGACGACGCGCTCGCGGAGTCCCTGCGCTGGTCGGCACGCCGGCACTCCACGGTGCCGCATCACGCCGCCGCGCCGCTGGCGAGCCTGACGGAACAGGTGTCCGCCGCGCACAGGCTGCTGCGCCGCCAGTTGCTGACCGCGGATGTCAGGCCGATGGACCTCGTGCACCAGCGCGCCGAACCCGGGATCGCACGGGTCGTGGGTGCCCGTCCCACATCCAGGCACCCCGCCGACCTGGTACTGGAGGAACGCGTACCAGGCTTCTACCTGGGGCAGCAGGTGCTGCGGACAGCCGAGGTCGTGGTCGCCGTCCCCGGCTCCGACCCTGACATCGGCCCTGGCCCGGAACCGTCTCAGGAACCGGTGAGGGAGCCGGAGCAGCCCGGCCGGTCGACGACGGCACGACGGCAGCCTCGGCGGCTGCCGCGGCACAAGCGCCGTACTCGCCGCCGTTCCTGACCCGCCCACTGCGGAACCCCCTCCACTGCCCGGTACCGCAGCCCGCCCACTCCAAGAACAGGAAGCCTGAAGTGCACAGGACACTCGGAATCGACCTCGGCACCACCAATTCGGTCATGGCCTGGATCAAGGACGGCGAACCGGAGGTCATCGCGACCGCACCGGAGGAGAGCGGGACTCCGTCGGTCGTGGGCCTCTCCGGAGACGGAACCCTCCTGGTCGGGCGGGAGGCACTGAACTGGCTGGAGCGGGACGCCTCGCGGGTGATCGCCACGGTCAAGCGCCTCATGGGCCGCCAGTTCAAGGACCCGAAGGTGCGGCAGGCCGTCCTGGGTATGGGGCAGGTCGGTCCGGAGATCACCGAGGGGCCGGACGGCGGAATCCTGATCAGACTCGGAGACCACGACTACACCCCGGTCCAGATCTCCGCGATCATCCTCAGGCGGCTCAAGCGGGACGCGGAGGAACGCCTTGGTACGGAGTTCACCCGCGCCGTGATAACCGCGCCCGCGTACTTCGGCGAACGGCAGATCGCGGCCACCCGTGAGGCGGGCAGACTGGCCGGGTTCCACGTGGTACGAGTGCTCATGGAACCCACGTCGGCAGCGCTCGCGCACGGCCTCGGACGCGCTCATGATGCTGACCAGGCAACCGTCCTCGTCTACGACCTCGGCGGTGGCACCTTCGACGTCTCGATCCTGACGCTGATGCCCGGGTTCGTCGATGTGCTCGGCGTGGGCGGGGACAACCTGCTCGGCGGTACGGACTTCGACGGCAGCCTGGCCGATCACCTGCAGGGACTCCTCAACGAGCGCAGCCCCGGACACGAACCCCTGCCGGGTGACGCCTCAAAGATCCGGAAGGCCGCGGAGCACGCCAAGATCCGCCTGTCGGCGGCGTCCTCGACCGAGGTGATCGTGTCTCCGCTCGGCGAGTCGGGCGCCGTCCTCTCGGAGACCGTCGACCGGAAGCACTTCGAGAACCTGATCGCCGAGCGGATCGAGGAGACCGTCGACCTGACCCGGCGGACCGTGACGGAGGCGTCCCTGCTACCGGAGGACATCAACCAGGTCCTCCTGGTCGGTGGCTCGAGCGCCATCCCCCTGGTGGCGGAACGACTGGCGGAGCTCTTCGGCCGCGAGAAACTGCGTACGGACGTGGACCCGATGACGTGCGTCGCGCTCGGTGCGGCCGTCCAGTCGGCGCTCGTCGACACCCTTGACTGCCCCGACTGCCGCGCGACCTGCCCGTTGGACGCCGACACCTGTTCCGACTGCGCCACCCCGCTCGTCGGCACTCCGACGGTCGAATGCCCGGCCTGCCACGTCCCTGCGCCCGAGAACACCGGCTCGTGCCCCGTCTGCGCGTCGGACCTCTCCGCGCTCTCGGCCCAGCGGCCCGCACCGCCCGCCCCGTCCGTCTGCGGTGAGTGCGGAGAGGAGAACGGTCCAGACGCGATGGAGTGCGACCTGTGCGGGGCGAAACTGCGCGACAGCGGCGGTCTGAAATGCCCGAGCTGCGCGTTCGTGAACCAGCCGGGCCTCGCCTGGTGCTCACTCTGCAAAGCGGAGCTGCCCGTCGCGGCCCCGTCCGATGTGACCCCTCGTCCCATCGGCGTCCGTACCAGCGACGGCAGTCTGGTGGTTCTGGTCGAGGCGGGCACCCGCTACCCGACAGAGCAGCCGATCCGGCACGATTTCCAGCTCACCGCCAATCCCGGGGACATGCTGGAGATCGCCCTGCACGAGGGAGACCTCCAGCCTGCGGAGCGCAACGACCTCTGCGGCGTCTCCATGTACGAACTGCCCGAGGGAAGCACGGGCACCAAAGCCCTCACCATCGCCGTGCACCTGGACGGGGACCGCTCGATCCGGCTGGAGACCCGGCTCGACGGATCCTCGTTCACCCCGGCCGTCTTCCGACGCAACCCGCTGCCCCCGGAGTTCCGCAGGCGGGCGCGGGAGACACACGGACGGTTCCAGACGTTCCTCGCCGACTGGCGCCATGAGCTCACCCCGGCGGAATCCGCGGTCCTGGCAGAGACGGCGACCGCACTGGAGCAGGTCGTCAGGGGCGAGGCTCCCGGGCGTTCCCTGGACACACTCCTGGAAGATGCGGATGTCCTGCTGGAACGTCAGCAGAGCGTGCGCTGGGCCACGGCTCTAGCATACCGCTATCCGCATCACGTGGCCGAGCTGATGCCGGACGAGGACCTTGAGGCGATGCTGCGCCACCGCAGCGCCCTGAAGTCGATGCGCGAGGCGGCGGACTTCGACCGCGGACACAAGATCGCCGAAGAGGTGCTGAGCATCCGGCGCCGCCTCGGAGAGGACCTGTACAAAGTGATGAGCGCTCTGGCCTTCGCCTCGCACAACGGGGTCAACGCCGCGTTGCAGCAACGCATCCAGCAGACCGGCGACATGCTGACCGAGGCGGCTCGGCAAGGCGACCTCGCCCGGGTGGACGCGGCCAAGTCCCGGGTCACCGACCTCTACGCGGACATGCGCCGGGAGCAGGCGGAGTTCCGGGCGCCGGAGCGCAGGACCGTGCGTCCGGAGAAGCCGGCCCGCTGACCCGCCGGCTCAGCGCATCGCCGTTCCGCTCCGTCGTGGAGTCAGCTCCGCCCACACGGTCTTCCCGGGTGCGGCGGGGCGCGGGTCGGTGCCCCAGCGGGTCGCCAGCCGGGCCACGAGCAGCAGCCCCCGGCCGGACTCCGCATCGCCGGGCACTTCAGGAACGGACCGGGGCGGCACCCGCTCGGTGCGGGTGTCCGTCACCTCGACGCGGAGGGTGTCGCGGGTTGCCGTCAGCCGGAGGTGGAAGTCCCGGCCAGGCACGTGGCCGTGCCGCACGGCGTTGGCGGCGAGTTCGGCCGCGATGAGGGTGAGGGTCTCGTTCGCTGCGGAGTCGTGGGCGTATCCCCACTGGTCCAGCCGATGCGAGACGAGACGGCGGGCGAGGCGGGCACCGCGCCGTGTGGAGGTGAAACACATGGCGAACTCGTGTTGGGCAGCCGGTGGTTGGGGCGTCGGTGCGATGGCGGTGTCCGAGGATTCCATGGCAGCGAGCCTGACGGGGGCCGTGCGGCGCTGACCAGCGACGACGCCTGTACGGGGCTGGTCTGTACAGATCGTCGCGACGGACGTACAGGCAGGGGCAAGTCCTCGTACGGGGGAACTTGTGGACGTTCAGGCTCGACTGTTCCGCCACCGTGCGTAGCGTGCCCTATCGCGCTGCGTGCGGTGGCCTCACCGTGTACAGCCGCGTACCAGAGCCGTGGGCGGACAGGTTGCCGGAGGTGGCGGGCATGGCGGAGCAGGACGACGGGGCGGGCTTCCTGCGGTGCTTCGGGCAGCAGTTGAAGCTGCTTCGGGAGCGGGCCGGGCTGACCCGGGCCGAGTTGGGCTCCCGGCTCGGTTACGGGGAGGACCAGATCACGTCGGTCGAGCTCGGCCGACGCATCCCCAAGCCGGAGCTGATCGACAGGGCGGACGAGGTGCTGAACGCGGGCGGCGTCCTGCGGGCGATGAAGGAGGAGGTGGCGCGGGCGCGTTATCCGGCGTTCTTCCGGGATGCGGCGCGGCTGGAGGCCGAGGCCGTTGAGCTGCATGTGTACGCCAACCAGGCGGTGCCGGGTCTGTTGCAGACGGAGGAGTACGCGCGGGCTGTATTCGCGATGATGCGCCCACCCCTGGAAGAGGAAGTAGTCGACCAGCGTGTGGCTGCTCGATTGGCACGCCAGAACATCTTCACCAAACGCCCGGCGCCACTCATGAGTTTCGTCATCGACGAGTCGGTCCTACGAAGGCCGATCGGAGGACGAGGCATCCTGAGAGGCCAGTTGGAGCAGGTCCTTCTCACAGGCCAGAAACGAACGGTGGAGGTGCAGATCATGCCGCTGAGCCAAGAGGAGAACGCAGGACTGGCAGGCCCCTTCACCTTGACCGAGACCAGGGGAGGACGCAGGATCGCGTACGTCGAGGTACAGAACGTGCGCCACGTGCACACGGAACGACACCTCGTCCGGGGGCTTGAGGTGAAGTACGGGATCCTTCGTGCGCAGGCACTCACGCCTCGGGAATCGCTGGCCTACGTCGAGAAGTTGCTGGGGGCGCTATGAAGGTCGAGAAGGTCGAGTCGGCTGAATCTCGGCTGACGTGGATCAAGAGCAGTTACAGCAGCGAAGAAGGCGGCGAGTGCGTGGAGGTGGCGGCCTCGCGACGGACCGTCCACGTCCGGGACTCGAAGGCGGTCACCGGCCCCGCACTCATCATGGACCGCACCGCATGGGCGGCCTTCATCGGCTTCGCCGCGTGCCACGGCAACGAGGGTTGACCTTCTCACTCGTAGGCTGACCGTTTGCCCCCTTGAGGTGCGGTTCCTCGCTCCTTGGATTCCGAAATGGGCAGGAATGTCACCGCACTGTTAGCGATGTTAACGTAGGCATCTTGCCTATGCCCTTTGAGGTGTGTACGGTCCCGTCATGGCCGCCGACGAATCCGCCCCCGCGGCGGTCGTCACGGCTGCCGAGATCGCCCGCCTCGCCGGGGTGACCCGTGCCGCCGTCTCTAACTGGCGCCGCCGTCACCCCGACTTCCCGCGCCCCGCCGCCGGCACCGCGACCAGCCCCCTCTTCGCGCTCACGGAAGTCCAGCAGTGGCTGGACCGGCAGGGCAAGGGACGGGAAACCTCCGCTGAAGTCGACCTGTGGCACGAACTGCGCGCTCAGTACGGCGACGACCTGCTCACCGCACTCGGCGCGGTCGGCGCGCGGTTGCTCGGAACCACCGCCGAGCAGCCGCTGGCCCAGCCCGCCGCGACTGCCCTCACCGCCTTGTCCGCGGAACGTGGCGCACACGCCCTCTACGCCGACCTTGTCGAGCGCTGTATCGCCTCCACAACCCGCAGCGGCGGTGAGCCGATGACCACCCTCGCCCTGGAGCGGATCGTCGCGGCGTTCGCCGGGCCGGCCGACGAGGCAGCCGGAGCATCGGACCGCACAATCGGCACGGTCTACGACCCGGCGTGCGGCATCGGGACGCTGCTGCTCACTGCCGTCCCGAGTGCTCACCGGTACGGCCAGGAACTCAATCCGGCGACCGCGGCCATCGCCGAGTTCCGCGCCCGGCTCGGCGGCAGGACCGCCACGCTGGCCCGTGGAGACTCGCTGCGCAAGGACGCCTTCCCCGACCTGCGTGCCGATCTGGTCGTCTGCGATCCCCCGGTGGGCGTGGTCGACTGGGGGCGGGACGACCTGCTGCTCGACCCCCGCTGGGAGCTGGGCGTACCCCCGCGCTCGGAGAGCGAACTCGCCTGGGTCCAGCACTGCTACGCCCATACCGCCCCCGGCGGCCGTGCGCTGCTGGTGCTGCCCTCGTCCGTCGCATACCGCAGGGCCGGTCGCCGTATCCGGGCCGAACTGGTCCGCCGAGGACTGCTGGCCTCCGTGGTGGCACTGCCGCCTGGTCTGATGTCCAGCCACTCGCAGCCCGTGCACCTGTGGATCCTGCGGCGACCGGCCCAGGGCGACCCCGCCCCGACACACATCCGCATGATCGACCTCAGCACCGCCGACCCGGACGGCATCGGCAACGGCAACGGCATCGGCATGAAGGACTGCGCACCGACGCCGGAGCAGATCGCAGACGTTCCGCCCGTCGACATCCTGGACGACGACGTCGACCTGAGCCCCGGCCGCTACGTCACCCCCCATCACGGCGACTACCCCGTCGAGTACGCCGCCCTGCGCGACCGCGTCCAGAGCCTCGCCAGGGACCTGTTCGACCTGCTCCCCGAGCTCCCTGCCGGCCCCGGCCGCATCGAGGCCGCGCCGATGGGAGTCGGCGATCTCGTCCGGGGCGGTCTGGTCGACCTGGACGGCACCGAGCCGACCTCCCGGACCGACCAGCTCGACACCGACTACCTGCGCGGTTTCCTGCGCAGCGCCGCCAACACCCGCCGCAGCACCACCGCCAGTGGCACCCTCCGCCTGAACGCCTCGGGTGCGCAGGTTCCGCAGATGGACATCGGGCGCCAGCGGGAGTACGGCGAGGCATTCCGGCGTCTGGCCGCCTTCGAGGAACTGCTGCGCGAGGCCGCCGCCATCGGCGACCGGGTCGGTGCACTCGCGTACGACGGGCTGACCAAGGGCGCCCTGCTACCGCCGTCGGCCATCAGTGCCTCTTCGGGGAAGAGCGAGTCCCAGGAGGCGAAGGATCAGTGAACCGACCCGCTGATAACCTCGCTCTCGTCCAGCCAGGTCAGGACAGTACGGGGGCAAAGGTGCTGCAGCCGCTCAGAGCGGGCGACCCGACGACGGTCGGGAACTTCCGACTGGTCGGCCGACTGGGGCAGGGCGCGATGGGTGTCGTGTACCTGGGCTACCGTTCGACCCGCCCGGTCGCGGTGAAGGTCGTCAGACCTCAGCTCGCGGAGGACGAGTACTTCCGCAAGCGTTTCGCCCTGGAGCTGGAGGCGATCCGCCGCGTCGGCGGCTTCCACACCGCCGCTCTGGTGGACGCCGACCCACACGCGGCGACGCCTTGGATCGCGACCCAGTACATCAACGCGCCCTCACTGCTGGAGCTGGTGGAGCAGCACGGCCCGGTCAGCGAGCTGGGTGCGTGGTGGCTGGCAGCGGGTCTCGCGGACGCCCTGATGCACATCCACTCGGTGCGTTTACTGCACCGGGACCTCAAGCCCGGCAACGTCCTGGTCGCTACGGACGGCGTCCGGGTCATAGACTTCGGCATCTCCCACGTCAGCGGCGGTACCGGCCTGACCACGGCGAGCGCGGCCCTCGGCACCCTCTCCTACATGGCACCGGAACAGGCGGCGGACTCCCGTAAGGCCAGCGAGGCGTCGGACGTCTACAGCCTCGGCGCGACGCTGGCGCACGCGGCGACCGGCCACGTCCCCTTCTACGCACAGATGCCGGCACAGCGGACGCTGGACATCCAGCCCGACCTGACCGGCCTCCCGCCCGCGCTGCTCGACCTGGTCACCCACACGCTGGCCTTCGACGCCGAGGACCGGCCGACGGCACAGAACGTGCTGGAGGAGGCGATGGGACGCCTGCTCGACTTCGGCGTGCCGACGGAGGCGCAGGCGTACCCGCCGCTGCCGGAGGCGTTCCTCGCGGCGGTGCTGGAGCGGCAGGCCACACCGGTCGAGGCACCGGATGCCGTACCGGATCCCGATGCCGCGGTGGCCGACGAGCCGGACGGCGTTCCGGACATCGCCCCTGAGCCGGTGCCCGAGGCCGCGCCGTTCCCCAGGCCCGCGGAGCCGCTCGATCCCGGGCCCCAGCCGGACGCCATGCCGGACCGCTGGGCCGCACGATGGCGCAGCCGTATCGAGGACCGCCGCGGCGACTACGGCGGCTGACCCCGTCAAACCCGCGCACAAACCACAAACGCCCAGTGCTTGAACGGCACAGCGGCACAGCAGCAGAGCAGCAATCGAAGGAGACCCGCCGATGACCACCGTCGCCGACAGTGCGTCAGGCAACGTCCCGGGCGATGCGTCCGGTGGCGTCCGGTTCGCCGCCGGGATGCAGGTCCGCGCCCGCGACGAGGACTGGCTGGTCGTGGAGGCCGCCGAGACCGCCAAGGATGGCACCCGCCTGGACGTACGGGGCATCTCGCCCCTGGTCCGCGACCAGCGGGCGGTCTTCTTCGCGCACGAAGGCCTCGACCAGGTGACCCCGCTGCGTCCCGAGGACACCGAGCTCGTCCCCGACGACTCCCCCGAGTGCCGCCGTTCGCGCCTGTTCATCGACGCGTTGATCCGCAAGACCCCGCTGCCCCTCTCCGAGCAGCGCCTCGCCACCGTGGGCACCCACCTCGTCGACGACCTCGCCTACCAGCGTGAACCCGCCAAGGCCGCCCTGCGCGCCCTCCGCCCCCGACTGCTGATCGCGGACGCGGTCGGCCTCGGCAAGACGCTTGAGGTCGGGCTGCTGCTGTCCGAACTGATCAGGCGCGGACGCGGCGAGCGCATCCTGGTGGTGACGCCGAAGCACATCCTGGAACAGTTCCAGCACGAGCTGTGGACGCGGTTCGCGATCCCGGTGGTGCGGCTGGACTCGGCCGGTATCGAGCGGATCAAGAACGACATCCCCGCCGGCCGCAACCCCTTCTCCTACTACAAGCGCGCGATCATCTCGATCGACACCCTGCGCTCCGACCGCTGGCGCAGCCACCTCATGCAGGTCACCTGGGACGCCGTCGTCATCGACGAGTCGCACAAGCTCATCAACACCGGGACGAAGAACAACCGCCTCGCGCAGCTCCTCGCGCCGAAGACCGACGCCCTGATCCTGGCGAGCGCCACACCGCACAACGGCCAGCGGGAGTCCTTCGGCGAACTGCTGAGCCTGCTCGACCCGACGGCCATCCCCAACACCAGCGACTACGACGAGACGCAGCTCCAGCACCTCTACATCCGGCGCCACAAGATGTCGCCCGACGTCTCGGCCGAGATCGGCCACATGTGGGCCACGCGCAAGCCGCCCGTCGCCATCGACTGCACGGCGACCCCGGCCGAGCAGCGGGTCTTCGACGAGCTTTACGACGTCTGGATCAACCCGAAGGACGGCCGCACGGCCCCTGTCTCCGGCAAGGGCGCCCGGCTCTTCCCCTACACGCTGCTGAAGTCCTTCCTCTCCTCCCACTCCGCGCTCGTCGAAACGGTCGACAACCGGATCGACAGCATCGACCGGAGCACCAACCCACAAGAGCGCCAGGCCGAACGCGACGCCCTGGTCAACCTCGGCACCATCGCCGAGGCCATAGACATCGAGGACGCCGCCAAGTTCCGGCAACTGGTGAAGGTCCTCAAGGAGGAGATCAAGGTCGGCCCCGGCTCCGACACCCGTGTCGTCATCTTCTCCGAGCGCCGCGCCACCCTTCAGATACTGCAGGACACCCTGCCCGCGGCCCTCGGCTTCGCCCCGAGCAAGGGAAAGACCAGCGGCGCCGTCCGCCAGCTCCACGGCGGCCTCTCCGACGACGAGCAGCAGCGCACCGTCAAGGACTTCGGCCTGGCCAGCAGCGAACTGCGGGTCCTGCTCACCGGCGACATCGCCGCCGAGGGCGTCAACCTGCACCGCCAGTGCCACCAGATGATCCACTACGACCTGCCCTGGTCGCTGATCACCATCGAGCAGCGCAACGGCCGTATCGACCGCTACGGCCAGCAGCACTGCCCCGAGATCCGCGCGCTGTTGCTGCTCACCGCCGACGAGGACCCCGACCGCCCCTCGGCAGACCGAGCGGTGTCCGAGCGCCTGCTGCAGCGTGAGGACGAGGTCCACCGCACCCTCGGCGAGGCTGCCTCCATCCTGGGCCTGCGCGACGAGGACGCCGAGACGAACGCCATCATGGAACGGCTCCTGGCGAACGAGGAACCGTTCGACGCTGCCGTTCCGTCGGTCCCGCTGGACCCCTTCGAGGCGTTCCTCGCCGACCACACCCCGGACGGCGACTCACCGGGCTACCGGGTGCCGCAACTGTTCGCCTCCACCCGCGCGTTCGTCGAAGAGGCCCTAGAGGAGGTCTACGACAACCCGGAGCAGCGCATCGGCAAGCACTGGGACGCCGACCACCCCAAGATGATGGTCTTCACCCCGGACCGGGAACTCCAGCGCCGCCTGCTGGTCCTCCCCAAGTCGTACCTGGACGAGCGGCAGGTCCTGGACCAGCTCCGGGTCACCTTCGACAAGCAGTTCGGCCAGGACCGGCTGGACCGCGCCCGCGAGCGCAGCGGCAACCGCGCCAAGGGCGCGATCACCAAGCAGGAGCGCACCGAGACCTCCGGCTGGCCCGACGTCAGCTACCTCACGGACCAGCACCCGGTGGTGGAGTGGCTCACCGACAAGGTCCTCGTCAGACTCACTCAGGACCGCCGGAACGGCTCGGACCAGAGCCGCGACCGCGCTCCGGTCATCACGGCGGACGTGGATGAACCGATCTTCCTGGTTCAGGGCATGTACACCAACGCCAAGGGTCACCCCACCGTGCTGGCCTGGATGTGTGTGACGGGCCTGGAAAGCGGCACGCCGGTCTTCGACGACGACCTGGTGGGAGTGCTTGAGCGGGCCGGGGTGAAGCCGAAGATGCTCAACCGACCGTTCACCGGGGACAAGGCGGCCTTGCAAGCACTGGTCCCGGCGGCGGTAAGGGCGAGCCGCGAGCACATCGCCGCGCTGCGCACCGAGCAGGAAACTCCGCTGGTGGAACAACTCGTGGAATATGAGCAGCGTTTGGCAGCCTGGCGTAAGGCCAGCCTGTCCACGTTCGAACAGCTCAGCTTCAGCGGCATCCGGCGGAAGCACGAGGAGACGCGCGTGCAGAAGACCGCGGTGGAGGTCGAGCAGCTCATCGAGCAGTTGGCCACACAGGGCGAGGCGATGGTGCGTGTGATCGGAGTCCTGGCGCCACCCGCGGCTGCCAGCGGCAAGGTAGTTCAGCAGCAGAGGGGTGCGTGACACCGTGGCATTCGAAGCGATCACCAACCGCGGTGAGTACATCTCCGCCCACTACCTCGCCGAACTGTTCGCCAAGGACCTCACCGAGCTGCGCAAGCGCTGGACCTCCGCCGATCGGGCGGGCGCTCCGTCGTCCCGGTCGGGGGTGAAGGGCCTGCGCCGCGAGTACTTCAAGGCGAAGGTCCGCATCACCGAGAACAAGGCCTTCGACGGTCCGGAGGTACGGGATCTCAACGACCGCCTGTTGGCGGCGCTGGCGTATGTCGAGCCGGAGGGCGAGGGCAAGGACGCTGAGCCCGCCGCTCCGGAGCCCGCGGGTTCCACTCACACCCGACTCCGCCGGGGCGACTTCGGCGTCATGCAGGGCGACAAGGAACGGTCGGTGCCGGTGGCGCTCGCCGTCACGGGTCCCGGTGGCCTGGAACTCGTCGCCCTGGACGTCACCTGGGAAGTGGACGGCGAGCTCGTCGTCGCGGACGTCGAGGACGGCG
This sequence comes from Streptomyces sp. HNM0645, assembly GCF_030056615.1. Taxonomy (NCBI): domain Bacteria; kingdom Bacillati; phylum Actinomycetota; class Actinomycetes; order Kitasatosporales; family Streptomycetaceae; genus Streptomyces; species Streptomyces sp. HNM0645. Next base: position 17,507 of record NZ_JASHLT010000042.1, read on the forward strand.
GCGCACAGCTCCTCGACCCGATCCAGCTCGACGGCAAGCAGCTCATCACCGGCGCGGCCGACGCCGTCACCTTCCTCTTCGGCTGCGAGGACGGCTACGCCCCGCGCTACGTCCTGCTCCTCGCGGGCGGCGCGGTACTGCTCGCCGACCGAACGGCCTGGCACGAGGGCCGGTTCCTCGCGGTGAGCGTGGACGAGGCCCTGGACCGCAACCTCAGCGCGGACGGCGAGGAACTGGAGGCGGTGTCCGCGTTGTTCGGCGCGGAGTCGCTGCTGACGGAGGGCGGTGTCGCCGGGTACCTGGACGGCCTGGTCGACAAGGGTCGCAAGCACGCGGTGGGTGTGTCGAAGGAGCTGCGGGAGGGGCTGCGGCAGTCCGTCGAGCTCATCGCCCAGGAGATCCTCGACCGGCTCAAGGAGGGCGGCGCCGATCCGGCGGAGCTGGGCGACCCGGCCGACCTCGCGAGTCGGCTCACTCGGGAGTCGCTGCGGTACCTGTACCGGATCCTGTTCCTGCTCTACGCGGAGGCGAGGCCTGAGCTTGGCATCCTGCCCAGCAAGGATGACGCCTACCAGGACGGCTACGGCCTGGCCCGGCTCGGCGAGTTGGTCTCCTACGACCTTCCGGAGGAGGCTCAGGACGGCACCCACTTCGCCGATTCGCTGAATCTACTCTTCCGGCTGGTCGACCAGGGCCACCGCCCTCTGGGCACAGACGCGGCGCCGACCGAGGACGGAGTGACCGTCCTCGACGCGGACGGCCTGCGCTTCGAGGCCCTGCGCAGCGACCTGTTCAAGGCCGACGCCACACCGCTGATCGGCTCGGTGTCGGTCGAGGGCGAGCGGATCGACACGCAGCTGCGGAACAAGGTGCTGTGGCGCGTGCTCAACCTGCTGATGCTCACACAGGGGCGGCGCAGCGGACGCGGCAAGGCCAGCGGTGGCACCGGAAAGGGTTTCATCTCGTACGCGCAGCTGGGCATCAACCAGCTCGGTGCGGTGTACGAGGGCCTGATGTCGTACACCGGTTTCTTCGCGTGGGATGACCTGTATGAGGTCGCCAAGCCGGATTCGGACGGGCTGAGCGGCACCTGGGTCGTGCCGTTGAAGGACGCCGACAACTACGACGAGGAAGTCTTCGTCAAACGGACGGACGAGCTGACGGGCGCGAAGAAGCGTGTCCTGCACAAGAAGGGCAGCTTCGTGTACCGCCTGTCAGGGCGGGAACGGCAGCGGTCGGCCTCGTACTACACGCCAGAGGTGTTGACCCGGAGCACGGTCAAGCACGCGCTGGCGGAGCTGCTGGACCAGGACGGTGAGACGACGCCTGCGCGGGCGATCCTGGACCTGACAGTGTGTGAGCCCGCCCTGGGCTCGGGCGCGTTCCTCAATGAGGCCATCAATCAGCTGGCTGCGGAGTACCTGAAGCGCAGGATGGCGGAGCTGGGTGGAGAACAACTGCCTCCGGACCGGTACGAGGCGGAGCTGCAGAAGGTCAAGGCGTACCTGGCCCTGCACAACTGCTACGGCGTCGACCTCAACCAGACCGCTGTTGAGCTGGCCGAAGTCTCGCTGTGGCTCAACTCGATGCACGAGGGCCTGAAGGCCCCCTGGTTCGGCCTGCACCTGCGGCGCGGCAACTCGCTGATCGGGGCGCGGCGGGCGGTGTATGCGGCGGATGCGCTGAAGCGGAAGGCGTGGCTGACGACAGTCCCGACGGACCGGCCGCTGCGGGCGGGGGCCGAGGAGGGCCAGTTCCAGGCGGGCCAGGAGATCCACCACTTCCTACTGCCGGCCAAGGGGTGGGGCGCGGTCGCCGACGCCAAGCAGGCCAAGGAACTGGCCAAAGACGAGCGCGATGCGCTGGCGAAGTGGCGGACGGCCGTCACTTCGACGCCGTCGGTGGCGCAAGGTAAGCGGCTGCTGGCGCTGGCGACCCGAGTCGAGCGACTGTGGGAGCTGACCCGGCGCCGCCTGATCGTAAGCGAGCGGGAGGTACGGCGCCAGATCGACGTATGGGAGATCGACCCCGACCAGCCGCTGGAGAAGGCGTCGGGAGACGTGACCCGCGAGCAGATCGAGAACGCACTGAACGAGCCGGGCTCACCGCGCGGCCGGCTGAAGCTGGTCATGGATGCTTGGTGCGCCCTGTGGTTCTGGCCGGTTGGGCAGGTCGACACCCCTATACCGCCAAGCATGGAGGAGTGGCTGTCCTTCTGCGAAGCAGTGCTGGGTGTTCCAGCCGCCAAGGCGAAGGCGAGGCCCTCCGGCCGGGTCGGTGGCGGCGCAGCCGGGCTGGATGACGAGTTCGGGCTGTTCGCCGACACCGGCGAGTTCGAGAAGCTCGCGATGGACGACGAGTTCGACCGGGTGATGAGCCAGTGCGTCGAATTGCCCTCGGTGATGGTGCGGTTCCCGTGGCTGAGTGAGGTGGATGCGATCTCCCGACGGGAGGGGTTCTTTCACTGGGAGTTGGAGTTCGCGCACGTCTTCGAGCATGGTGGGTTCGACCTGCAGGTGGGAAACCCGCCCTGGCACAAGCCGATTTGGGACGATGAACTGGCTCTGGCTGAGTACGACCCGTGGTTTGGTTTGATCAAAGAAGCCCCCGAGGGAATCCGTTTGGCTAGACGCGATGCCATCCTGATGAACTCGGCATCAGTACGTGACTACCTTTCGGATTTGAACTCATGGGCTGGAACGAATGAGAGCCTCGGATCGCCTACCCTGAATCCGGTAAGCGTCGGAATGAAGAACAATCTGTACCTGAACTTCACGATGCAAGCATGGCGAAATGTTAATCAAACTGGAACAATCGGCCTCCTGCATCCCGAGGGGCATTTCTCTGACCCTAAGGGTGGGGCATTCCGGGCTGGTACATACAGAAGGCTTCGCAGGCACTTTCAGTTCCGGAATGAGGCTCAACTATTTTCCGAGATTGACCATATCAACGTCTATGGGATCCACATTTACGGCTCACCTCGGGAGCCAAAATTCATTAACATGAGCGGCCTCTTCATTCCAGAGACTATCGACAAGTCACTGGTGCATGATGGCAGTGGCGAGATTCCAGGACTACAGCATGAAAGTGGTGGGTGGGATACTCGCGCCCATTCGGCCCGGGTCGTTCTCGTAGATAGAGTGACGCTCTCGGAATGGGCATCACTTCTTGATGTCGAGGGCACGCCGGCTACTGAGGCGCGAATGGCGCGCCCACTCACGAGTGTAGACAGTGACGCATTGCATGTTATGGCCCGCACTCCGGATCGGCTCGACGCCAACACGCATTGGATGACGCTCGCGTTCGACGAAAAGAAGGCAAGAAAAGACGGCTTCACCGTATGGAGGACGGAGGTTCCTGGTTCATTGAGTGACGCCGTCCTCCAGGGGCCGCATTTCACTGTCGCGAATCCTTTCAGTAAACAACCCAACCCGGGGTGTAAGTCTAGCAACGACTACTCCCCTTATGACCTTGAACAACTGAATGAAGTAGTAATTCCGCGCACCAACTACGCTCGCGCTTGCTCATTTAGCAGATTTTCTTCGGCGCAACGGGTCTGGGGCGAGAAGCGGTCGACTGAATATTTTCGGGTAATTTGGCGAAATATGACCACTTCTGCACTCGAGCGGGCCCTTCATGCTGCAATCATGATGCCTGGCCCAACCCATGTGCATGCAGTTCACACTCTCGCTTTCCCTGATGCGCGCAAAACCGCAATTACGGCTGGCCTCTGGTCTTCCATTCCACTCGACTTCCTCGTCAAGGCTTCGGGCACTTCAAAGGTCAGCATGGAGCTCGCTGCGCATTTTCCTGCACCTTTCATGCATCCACTCGTTACCCCCTTGCTACTCCGAACTCTTCGCCTTAACTGTCTGACCCGCGACTACGATCCGCTGTGGAAAGAACTCTTCGAGACCGTTTGGCTAACGGACCGCTGGACCGACCCCGAATCCGCCCGGCCACCAATCCAGGCCGTCGAACCCACCTGGTCCATGGCAACCCCCCTCCGCACCGAGTACGACCGCCGCATGGCCCTAGTCGAGATCGACGCCCTCGTCGCCCTCATGCTCGGCCTAACCGCCGAGCAGCTCTGCGCCATGTACCGCTCCCAGTTCGCAGTACTACGCAAGTACGAGTGGGAGATGTTCTTCGCCCCCGACGGCCACAAGATCGGCGCGGCGACCCACAACGTCGGCATCCGCCAGACCCCCGAAGAGACCACCTTCGTCAAGGCCTGGGCCAAAGCCGCCCGCGCAGGCGACCCCACACCCGCCATCCCCGAGGGTTGGGTGAAGCCGAACCGCGAGGCCGAAATGACCCGCGCCCACGCGGACTTCACCGCCCGCCTCCACGCCGGCGAGTACGGCGACTACGCCGCCTACCTCGCCGAGCACCCCCTCACCACGCCCACGCCCGCCCCCGCCGAGTCCACCGCCACGTCCACCCCCGCCCCGGAAAGCAGGTAGCACCCAGCCATGCTTCCCTCCCTGGCCGCCGAGGATCTGCGCCGTGCCCTCGCCGCGTACCTGACGACGAGCTTCGCGCTCGCCGACGATGACGTCCGCGAAGAGCTGGAGGCTTTCCTTGAGCGGCCGGAGAGTCGCCTCTTCCGGGGCCCGTACCTCCGCGTCCGTACGCCCTTCCGGTACGCGCCTCCCGGCTGGGAGAAGGTACTGGACTGGTCGCCCGACCTCCGCCCCTACACCCACCAGGCGACCGCCTGGCGGCGGCTGTCCAGCAAGTCGGGCCATGCCCCCGAGCCGACGATCGTCACCACCGGAACGGGCTCCGGTAAGACTGAGTCGTTCCTCGTCCCCATCCTCGACCACTGCGCCCGTGCCCGCGCCGCCGGGGTGAAGGGTGTCAAGGCGCTGCTGCTCTACCCGATGAACGCGCTGGCCGACGACCAGGCCCGCCGTATCGACGACTTTCTCGCCAAGAACGCCGCCCTGTCCTCCGTCACCGCCGGCATCTACATCGGCGGTGCCTCCGGCAACCGCCCCCCGGACGACGAGGACGAGAACGCTCCCGGCTCCTACGCCCGCGAGTCCGGCGCGAGCACCGTCACCCCCGCCCAACTGTCCCCCGACAGCCGCCTGATCACCGACCGTGAGGCCATCCGCGCGAACCCGCCGGACCTGCTGCTCACCAACTACAAGATGCTGGACCTCCTCCTCCAGCGCATCCCGGACGTCCCGCTCTGGCAGGACGGCGGGCTGACGTACGTCGTCCTGGACGAGTTCCACACCTACGACGGCGCCCAGGGCACCGATGTGGCGATGCTGCTGCGCCGCCTGGGCGCGGCCACCGGCAAGGCCGAGCCCGGGCGTCCCCTCGGCACGATCACCCCCGTCGCCACCTCCGCCACCCTCGGCGGCGGAACCGGCGCGACCGATGGAACGGGCGCCGTCGGCCGCGCCACGGCCACCAGCGGCACCCCCTCCGCCGAAGCGGCCCCCACCCCCGACGGCCCCCAGAAGTCCGACCGCGAACTCCTCCTCGAATTTGCCGAGAAGGTCTTCGGCACCCCCTTCCCGGACGCCGCCCTCATCGGCGAGGACCGTCAGTCGCCGGGCGAGTTCGTCGCCGAGCCCGACTTCCTCCTCCCCGTGCCCTCCCCGGCCGCCCTCGCCGCCGTCCCCGACCCCCTCGACGACCCGTCCGCCCTCCACCGACTCGCAGAACTCGTCGTCGGCAAGGACTTCGCCGACCCGATCCAACTCGGCGAGAAGCTCCGCCAGCACAACCTCATCCGCGCCCTCCTCGATGTCGCGGGCGACACTCCCGTCACCGTCCCCGAGATCGCCCGCGAGTTCGCGAAACGCGGCGGCGGCGCGGCCTGGGACGAGGCGGCCCGCACCGACATCGACCTGGTCGCGACCGGCCTCGCACGGCTCCTCGCGCTGGTCTCGACAGCCCGCGCCTACGACCCGATCGCCGACCGCACCATCCCCTTCCTCCGCGTCGAGGCCCAGCTCTGGGTCCGCGAGGTGCGCCGCGTGATCCGCGCCGCGACGCCGACGCCCCACTTCCGCTGGTTCGACGACGACGGCCCCACCGGCGACACCCGGCCCAACCCGGCCAACCTCGCCGTCTACCCCTCCGCCGAGGTGGACAGCACCGCCGACGCCGACACGGACCCGTATGCCCCCGGCGACGGCGCCTCCGCCCTCACTCCGGACAGCCCCGTCCCGTTCGTCCGCCCCGTCGGCCCGGCCTACCGTGCCCATCTCCCCGCCGTGTACTGCCGCCACTGCGGGCGCTCCGGCTGGGCCGCGCTCTCCACGGATCTGGAGTGGCAGCAGCTCAAGACCAAGCCGCTGGAGATCTACCGGGCCTCTGCCCAGGGCAACCGGGCCGTGCGCTGGATGATCCGCGCCAGGCCCGGCGAGTACACCCCCGTCTTCCTCCATGCCGAGGAAGCTGAACTGCGCACGGCGCCGAGCAACGACACCGTGCCCGTCATCACTGTCGCCGGGCCGGTACCCGCCAACGCGGGCGACAAGTGCCCCTCCTGCGACCTGACCGACGGCATGCGCTTCCTCGGTGCGGGCACCGCCACCCTCGCCTCCGTCACCACCACCCAGCTCTTCTCCGACCGCGGCCTGACCGACGACGAGCGCAAGCTGCTGGTCTTCACCGACTCCGTCCAGGACGCCACCCACCGGGCCGCGTTCATCGCCAACCGCAGCTTCGGCTTCACCTTCCGCGGGCTGCTCGCCGAGCAACTCAGGCCCGGTGCCCCCGTCGCCGTACACGATCTGGCCACCGATGCCGCCGAAGCCGTGGTGACGTCGGCCGAGAAGGGCGAGATGAGCAAGCTCGCCTCGATCGTGCCGCCCGACCTGCGCGACAACCCGGAGATCCGGACGCTCCTCAGCGGCGACGGGTTCAGCGACGCGGGCGCGTACATGCTGCAGGACCGCATGGTCTTCCAGACGCTGCTGGAGTTCGGGCTGCGCTCACGCCTGGGCCGTACCCTCGAACTGACCCGGACCGCTGCCGCCGAGGTTCACCTCCCCGACGCCGCCGCCGTCGCGGCTCTGCTGCGGGAAGCCCACCAGCGTCTCCCGGGGCAGATCACCCTCCCCACCGACGACGCCGACTACGTCGTCTACCTGCGCGGCCTGCTGGAGCGCATGCGCCTGCGTGGGGCGCTGTTCCACCCCTGGCTCAAGGAGTACATCGCCCAGGCCGGCGCCCGGCGCTGGCCGATCTGGGGCGGGCGGCCCACGGGCATGCCCGCGTTCCCGCGCGGCCTGGCCGCACCGACGTTCCCGGTCCTCGGGCGCCTCGGCACGTCCGAGTTCGACTCGCTGGCCCGCGACAACACCTGGTTCGCCGACTGGGGGCACCGCACCCTCGGCTGCGAGCGACGCGAGGCCCGCGCCCTCGCCGAACAGGCCATGAAGCTGCTCGCGCAGCGTGAGGTACTGGCGACCTACCCGGCCGAGGGCGGCTCGACCGTCTTCGCCCTCAGGCCGCGCACCATCATGGTGCACAGCCTCGCCACCGGCCCGTCGTCCCCTGACGACGGCAGCGGGGCGGACGGGGCCGGGGCCGACGGAACGGGCGTCAACGACCACGGCGTCCGCTGCGACAGCTGCACCTGGCGACAGACCGTCCCGCCCGGCCGGCGCGAGGACTGGCTCGGCACGCCCTGCCTGCGCTTCCAGTGCGGCGGCACCTTCACCACCGACGACCGCGACTACAGCGACGACTACTACCGCCGTCTCTACACGGTCGACCGGCCCGGTGACGTCCTCACCGCCGAGCACACGGGCGCACTCAGCCGGGCCCGCCGCGAGGAGGTCGAGCAGGCATTCAAGAACCGCCCCTCGCCGTTCGACCCGAACGTGCTGACCTGCACGCCCACCCTGGAACTCGGCATCGACATCGGCGACCTGTCCGCCGTACTGCTCGCCTCCCTGCCGCCCGCGCCCGCCAACTACGCGCAGCGCATCGGCCGTGCCGGCCGCAGCACCGGCAACTCGCTCACCGTCACCTTCGTACCGCGCGGTGCCCGCAACCAGTACTACCTGCACGCACCCGAGCAGATGCTCGCAGGCCGGATCATCCCGCCGGACTGCTACCTCGACGCCTCCGAGATCCTGCGCCGCCAGTACCTGGCGTACCTGCTGGACCGGGCCGCCGACCGCAGCCTGTGGCAGGGGACGATGATGCCCGAGGAGCCCATGCCGCACCGCATCGGCGGGCTCTTCACCCGAGGGCTCGCCGAGGACGGCTGGTTCCGCCGCTTCCTGGACGTCGCCCACGCCCGCCACGCTGAACTCGCGTCCTCCTTCGTCCAGCTTTTCCCGGGGATGTCGGCCGAGGCCGAGCAGGGCCTGCGGCAGTTCGCTCAGCTGGAGCTGGAGCAGACCGTAGGCCAGGCCGCCACCGCATGGCGCAAGCGCCTGGAGGCACTGCGCTCCCGGTCCCGGCAGATCGGCCGGGCCTTCGACGCCCTGTCCACCGCCTCCGGGGACCGCGAACGCGACGAGCAGCGCCGCCAGCTCTACGCCGAGCGCAGGTCGGTCAACCGGCGCAGGGACGCCCTGGTCGGCGAGAACTCGGTCAACGCCATGGTCCGTCTGGGCCTGCTGCCCAACTACACCCTCCACGACGACGCCACGCTGCTCGACGCGACCCTGTGGTGGAAGGACGCCGACGGCGAGTTCCAGGACCAGCTGACCGAGTACGGGCGGGGCTCACGGATGGGCCTACTGGAACTCGCGCCCGGCAACACCTTCCACACCGACGGCTACAAGTACATCGTCAACGGCCTGGATCTCGGCGCCGGCGAGGGCGACACCGCCTACGCCAAGTGGCGGCTGTGCCCCGAGTGCGGCTACGTCGCCACCGCCGAGTCCGGGCTGGACCTCACGGCCTGCCCGCGCTGCCTGACGCCGCAGATCGCCGATCCCGGCGCGCTCCACACCGTGCTCGTGCCCGAGCGGGTCACCGCCCGTGAGCGGCGCGAGGACGCACGGCTCACCGACGAGCGTGACGAGCGGGAGCGGCGCCGGTTCAACGACATCACGCTGGTGGACATCGACTCGGAACAACCCCAGGGACTGCGTGCCTGGAAGCGGGTCGGGGAGCTGCCGTTCGGTGTGGAGTTCGCCCGGGTGGCCACCATCCGCACCCTCAACCTCGGCCCGGCCGCCGCGGCGGGTCCGGAGCACCAGATCGCCGGCGACGACGTCCAGGTGCCCGGCTTCGAGACCTGCCTGGAGTGCGGGGCCGTACGCGGTGTGCACCCCCAGGCATGGGACCGGGCCGCCCAGCGGATCGGTACCCGGCACGCGTACTGGTGCGGCCACAAGGACGACGGGATCGACGCCGAGACGGCGTCGATGCAGCGACTCGTCCTCGCGCACGAGCTGACGACGCAGGCGCTGCGGATCCTGCTGCCCGTCTCCACGATGGAACTGCAGACCCGGCTGGTGTCGTTCAAGGCCGCGCTGCTGCTGGGCATCACCAAGCACTTCGGCGGCGCTCCCGACCATCTGCGCGTCGTACCCGCGACCATGCCGGGCGGCACCCGGGAACTGCGCCGCCGCTTCCTGGTGCTGCACGACTCCATGCCGGGCGGCACCGGCTACCTGGAGCACCTCGCCGACGCGACCGTGCTGCACCGGGTGCTCACCCTCGCCCAGACCGCCCTGCGGGACTGCCCCTGCGGCAAGGAGAACCTGCGCACCCCCTGCCACCGCTGCCTGCTGCCGCACGTCAGCAGCAACGAACACCCCTTCGCGTCGCTGCGGGTCGCCAGGGAGCTCCTGGACGAGATCCTCACGGGCTGGGACACGGAGCAGGTCGACACCCTGTCCGGGGTGCGCATCGACCAGCTCGCGGAGAGCGAGCTGGAGAAGCAGTTCGTCCGCACCCTCGTCGACTGGGGCAGCCGCCGCCCGGAGTCCGGCTCGGTGACGCCCCGCGCCGGGGAACGCGGCATGGAGTACGAACTGCGCTTCACCCGCCCGGACGGCAGCGGCACCCGCTGGCTCTTCCAGGACCATGTGCGGCAGCTGACGTCCGCGCCCAGTGAACCGGACTATCTGCTGACCCGGATCGACGGGCCGTCGACGCGCATCGCGGTCTTCCTCGACGGCTACGCCTTCCACGCCAGCACCGGCATCAACCGGATCGCCGACGACGCCGCCAAGCGCGAGGCACTGCGGGCCGAGGGCATGCAGGTGTGGCAGTTCACGCACGCGGACGTCATGGCGTGGAAGGCGGCGGTGGAGGGGACCGCGGACGACCGTGAGGTGCGCACCCCTGCCGAACCGCTCCTCGGTGAGGGCGCGCTGCGGACCGCCCGGCAGATCCACCAAATGCTGACGGGCGGCGCACGCCCCGACGACACCCTGGACCCGGCACTGCGCAACCCGATCGAGACGCTGCTCGCGGTGCTCGCCGATCCCGACGCGGAGAAGTGGTCCCGCAGGGCGGCGGCGCTGATCAGCGGTTTCGCCGGGGGCGGAGCGGCCCGGCAGCCGGTTGACCGGCGTGCGGTTGGCCAGCGGCTGCCGGACGTGCTCGCGGGCGGCCCCTTGCCGGTCGCCGACAACCCGGCCGCCGCCGACGCCATCGCGATGGACGTCCGCACCCTGGGCGGGCTGCGCGTCATCGGACTGCTCGACCGGCGGGCCGAGCCCGCGACCGGGCAGCCCGGGATGTCCGCCTGGTCGGCGTTCACCGTGCTGGACGACCGCGACGAGGCCGTCGCCGAGCCCGGCCATCGGGCGCGGTGGGCCGACTGGCTGCGGTGGTCCAATCTGCTGCAGCTGCTGACGGGCGACCGGGGTTCGGCACTGCCTCGTTCGTTCCACCAGGTCGCGATGTCCACGGCCGGGCAGCTCGACCCGCACACGGTCGCCCTCCTCGCGGGTGCGCTACCCACGACCACGGGCCTGCCCGACGAGCTGCCGGAGCCCTGGGCGGAGGCGGTCGAGTGGGCCTCCTCGCAGGCCGAGGAACTGCTGTTCGCCCTGTGCCGGGAAGCCCGCACCCGTCACTTCGGCGCCCCGGAGGTCGGCTTCGAGCTCGACGACCGGGTCGCACAGCAGGCGGAACTCGCCTGGCCGGACGCCAGGGTGGCGGTGTTCCTCGACGTGGACGAGCACCGTGACACCGCGTTCGCGGAGGCCGGCTGGCACGTCGTACACGCCGAAACAGTTGATGTGGCCCAGTTGGCCGAGCGTTTGGAGAATGTGTGATGTCCAAGGCCCAGGTCGTCATGGCGGACGTCTTCGGCAAGTACTACGACAAGCTCGACGGGTCGGTCCAGGCACAGGTCCTGCAGTTCATCATGAAGATGCAGCGCGACCCGGACGCCAACGGCCTCAACCTCAAGCCGCCGAAGGGCGCCGAGGACAAGCGGGTGCGCACGGCCAGGATCAACGACAACTTCCGCGCGGTGCTGATGCACTACGCCGACCGCATCTACTACCTGGTCGCGGTGCTGCCGCACGACGACGCCTACACTCTCGCGTCCCACATCATCTTCGACATCAACAAGGTCACCGGCGGCGTCGAGCTGATCAACCTAGCCAGCCTCCACGGCACCCTGAGCGGGCAGCCCGCCCAGGCAGCCGCCACCGAGCAGCCGTCCGTCTTCGCCCACGTCTCGGACGCCGACTTCGACCGGCTCGGCGTGCACCCCTCGGTAGTACCGGCGTTGCGGGAGATCCGCAGCATCGACGCGATACTCGGCTTCGTGGAGCACCTGCCCAAGCTCGCCAGGGACGTGATCCTCTGCCTCGCCGACGGTATGACCGTCGAGGACGTCTGGGAGCACGTCAGTTCGGTCGCCGCGACCAGTGACACCATCGACCCGGACGACTACGAGGCCGCCAACGAGCGCCCCGCTACCAAGGAGTCCTTCGTCGTCACCGGCGACGTCGCCGAGTTCGGCCGGATCATGTCCGAGCCGCTGTCGGCCTGGCGGATCTTCCTGCACCCGGCCCAGCGCGCCCTGGCCGAGCGCAAGACCCCCAACAAGGGGTCAGTACGGGTCACCGGCGGCCCCGGCACGGGCAAGACCGTCGTCGCCCTGCACCGGGTCAAGGCGCTGGCCGAACGGCTGCCGCCCGGCCAGGCGATCCTGCTCACCACCTACACCACCACGCTCGCCGAACTGCTGCGCTCGCTCCTTGAGGACCTCGGCGGCACCCAGCTCACCGCGAAGGTGGACGTCCGCAACATCGACAAGGTCGCCTACGGCATCGCCAAGGAGGTCTTCGGCGCGAAGACCCCCAAGTCCCTCGGCGACGACGAGATCCGCAGGCGCTGGGAGGACCTGGCCGAGGAACAGCAACCGCACCGCTGGGACGCGCGTTTCCTGGAGGCCGAGTGGAAGCAGGTCGTGCTCGCCCAGGACGTGCGCAGCCGCGACGAGTACCTCGTCGCCAGCCGGGCCGGTCGCGGCCGACGCCTCAACCGCCCGGAACGGGCACAGGTGTGGGGGCTGATCGAGGTGTTCGAGCACCGGCTGGACGCGGCCGGTGAGGTCGGCGTCACCCAACTCGCAGCGCAGGCCGCCCGGATCGCCTCGGGCTGGAGCGACGAGACCCGCCCGTACCGGCACATCGTCGTGGACGAGGCCCAGGACCTGCACGCCGCGCACTGGAAGCTGCTGCGGGCGCTCGTCCCGGCCGGCGAGGACGACCTCTTCATCGTCGGCGACGCCCACCAGCGGATCTACGACAACCGGACCACGTTGAGCGCCCACGGCATCAACGTGCGGGGCAGACGCTCCAGGCGACTGACCCTGAACTACCGCACGACCCGTCAGATCCTCGGAACGTCACTGAGCCTGCTGGGCGACGCGAGCTTCGACGACCTCGACGACGCGACCGAGGACCTGGGTGGCTACCGCTCCGTTCTCGGCGGGGCGAAGCCCGAGTTGACCGAATACCCGAGCACGGCCGCGGAACTCGCGGGCCTGGCCGGACGGGTCGGGGAGTGGCTGGGCGAAGGGCTGAAGGAGGACGAGATCGTCGTCACCGCCCGGACCAACAAGCTCGCGGACGCGGCGGTGGAGGCGTTGCACAACGCGGGGATCAAGGCCGTCAGGGTGAAGCCGCGGCAGACTCCGGCGATCGGTTCCGGGGTGCACGTGATGACGATGCACCGGATCAAGGGCCTGGAGTACCGGGCGGTCGCCATCATCGGAGCGGGCGCGGATCACGTGCCGCAGCCCGGCGCCGTCACCCCAGCCTCCGAGGACCGTACCCAGCACGACCGCGACCTGCAGCGCGAGCGCTCGCTGCTGTTCGTCGCGGCCACCAGGGCCCGCGAGCAGCTCTCCATCACCTGGGCCGGACCACGCAGCCCGTTCCTGGAGGGAAGCCACTGACCTGCGGTGACGCGACACAACGCCGCCGCGTTAGAGTCACCACGGAGCCGGCCGTCGTCCGGCTCTCACCTCAGAACGGGATCCGGGCGGACGAGACATGTACCTGAAGAACCTTCGCCTACGGAACATCAGGTCGTTCCACGGTGCACGCGACGTCGACCTGGACCTGACCAGGCCCGACGGCTCCTACGCCGGCTGGACGGTCCTGGCGGGCCGCAACGGCTCGGGGAAGACGACTCTGCTGCGCGCGGTCGCCCTGACGATCAGCGGACCTGCCGTGGCCCGCAGTCTCGTCCCCGGGTTCGACACCTGGGTCTCGCGGGACGAGACGGTGGCGAAAGCCGAGGTGTGCCTGGTCCATGACCCGGAGCAGGACCAATTCAGTTCGGGGCGGCGTCCGGTCCGACCCATCTGGGCAGGACTCCGCTGGACGGCGGCGGAGCAGACGTCACTCTCGGGCAAGCCGGGTTCCAGCCGGGCCGGGCAGCCGGCGCTGAACGCCATCGGCTACCAGAAGGAACGCCCCGTCGCCCAGCGCGGCCCATGGGCGGACAATCCGGTGGGATGGTTCTGCGCGGGGTACGGTCCCTTCCGCAGGCTCGCCGGGGGCTCGAGCGACATCCAGCGGCTGATGTCCAGCTCAGGCGCGGTAGCCCGGCTGACGAGCCTCTTCCACGAGGACGCGTCGCTGGCGGAAGGCGTGAGCTGGCTCATCGAGCAGCACCTGCGCGCGTTCGAGGACCGCGACGGCGCCCGGGACCTCAAGGCGGCCGCTCTGGCCATCCTGGGCGACGACCTGCTGCCCGACGACTACCGGATCGACAACGTCGACTCCGAAGGCCTATGGGTCGTCAACCGCAACCACCGGTTCCCGCTGCGGGAGATGAGCGACGGCTACCGCACGGTGGCTGCCCTGGTCGTGGACATCCTCAAGCAGATCCATGACGCCTACGGCGAACTCGTCCTGGACACGACGGACGGCACGCCGAACGTTCCGAGTTCCGGGGTCGTCATCATCGACGAGATCGACGCCCATCTGCACGTGTCCTGGCAGAAGCGCATCGGCGGCTGGCTGAAGGCGCACTTCCCGAACATCCAGTTCATCGTCACCACGCACAGCCCCTACGTCTGCCAGGCAGCGGACCCGGGCGGACTGATCCGGCTGCCGGGCCCCGACGAGGAGGGCCCTGTGGAGGTCGTGCCCCAGCACCTCTACGACCGCATCGTCTTCGGCAGCGGTGACGACGCCGTGCTCTCGGACCTGTTCGGGCTCGACACCCCCTACTCGGACCAGGCCGAACAGAAGCGCGAGGAACTCATCGCCCTGGAACTGGACGTCGTGCGAGGCCGGGCCAGCGAAGAGGAAAAGGACCGATACCGCCACCTGAAGCGCAAGTTGGCCAGTTCACCGGCAGCTCGCGTCGATGAAATCGCAGCCGGGCTCCACTCCCGCCGTCCACGGCGCGATTCATGATCCGAGTGACGAGGGTGCCACTCCCGCAGTCGACGCTGACTTCCATGGCCGGCTACACCGGTGACATCGGGCAGGCCGCTGCACCCAAGACGCGAGCGGGGCAGTTATGGAAGCACACGTCCGTCCGCAGGCATATACACCCCGTGTTGAGAAGCGCCCTCGCGGAGATGGCACCCGGGCTGGAGCGGTGCATGTACTGCGGGGACAACCAGGGCACGGACATCGACCACTTCGAGCCCGTCCGTGTCAATCCGTTACGGACCTTCGACTGGAACAACCACCTGCTGGCGTGCTCCCTGTGCAACAGCCACCTCAAACGTGGCCTCTTCCCCCTCGCCGACGACGGCACGCCCCTGCTCATCGACCCGAGCCGTGAGGACCCCGCTCCGCATCTGCACCTCTCGCTCGCAGCCGGTGAATACCTCGACCTCACCGACAGGGGTACCGCGACGATCAAGGTTTTCGGTCTCAATCGGAGCATCCTCGTCCGGGGACGGCGCAACGCGTATCGGATCACCCCGCTCCTCCTGGACCAGTGGCGTGCTGCCTTCGAGAAGGACGACCTGGAGGAGGCGGCAGCCTGTGCGGCAACCATCTGGGAGCAGCCCACCGCCGATGTTGTTCATGCCATGTTCCACCAAGCAGTCGCCCCGGGCGCCGGGGACATCTTCACCGACGAGTCCGACACCCTCGCTCTGCTGCGCGATCCGGTGATCCGTACCGGACTGCTGGGCACCTGCTAGGTCAGCGCCCTGCGCAAGCACCTTCTCGCTGAGAGCTTCCCTCGAGAGAAGAAATGGGAGGACACCACCGTGAAGCTGAGTTCGGCGGTCGGTGACATCACCGAAGTGGCCGACTGCACAGTACCCGGGTAACAGTCCCTGAAGTATCCGTGCGGCTTGCGCCCAGATATAGATCAGATTCGCCGCATTGAGCTCCGAGATGAAGCCTGCTTCTCCCAGGACTCGAGTGGCCGGTTAAGCGGCCACATGTCAGGATCGGACTGTGCCTGCTTTCCTGGACGCCGCCGAAAGTTCGAGGTGCCCTACCGTGCCGCCTCCCAGGATGCGGCGGGTGGTGTTCGTCGCGTTGCTGAGCTCGGACGGGCGGCTTGCCCTGGTGGCAGACGACGTGCCTGGAGCTGTTCCCCGATGGATGCTCCCGTCAGGATCGGTCCGAGCCGCAGAGTCCTACCGTGAGGCGGCAGTGCGCGTACTCCGCGATGCGGTCGGCGCAATGCCGGTGCACGGGGGCGCCGTTGAAGGATGCCGTTGGGCTCAGGTGCCTGTGCCCATAGGCCGGAGCCGTCGAGAGGCGCACGTGTTCATCTTTCGTCTCGTTGGGGCTGGTGCTCCGCCGGAGCATCTGCCCTGGGGAGCGACACACTGGGCGGGACCTGAGCAGTGGCAGGAGTTGTGCACACGGTGCGATCTGCCAGATGTGGATGTGCTGTTGACGGGATACCTGGAGGGGTGGATCCCGGACGGGCGGATCACGTTGGGGCCTTGAGTCCCGGCACCTCGGCACCCGCTATCACTCTGCCCTGGCGATCGTGGTGGCGGTCTCCTGCAGGGCCGTCGCAACCGCTGGCATGTCCTGTTCGCGCAGACGTACGGCGGGTGCGTACACGGAGATCGCGGCGAGCGGTTCCCCGATGCGGTTGCGGATGGCCACGCCTACGCCGTGCAGGTCGTGTGCACTTTCCTCGAGGTCTGCCGCCCATCCCCGGGCTCTAACTTCCTCCAACTCCACCTCAAGCAGTGGCCACTCAGTGATGCTTCCGGCCGCCGTGGCAGGGAGCGCGGCCGGGAGTGTCGCGCGCACATCTGCCGGGTCGCGCAGTGCGAGCAAAGCCTTGCCCGCCGCTGTGACGTGGGCGGGGAGCTCCTGTCCGAGCGGAACGCTGACGCGCAGGACATGCCGGCACTCGACTCCGTCGAGTAGTCGGACGACGGCCGCATCCAGGGAGTACAGGCACACCGTCTCCTGCAGCTTCTCGGAGAGCTCCTCCAGGGGTCTGCGCGCCTGTCGTCGGACGTCCAGCTGGGCGATCGCGGCCAGTCCCATGCGTACGAGCTGCGGACCCGCTGAGTATCCGTGCTGGCCAGGATCGTGACGCAGGAAACCCGTGCGCTGCAGGGTGACCAGGATGCGGTGAGCAGTGGAACGTGAGATACCGAGCTCCCGGGCGGTTTCTGTAACACCGATTTCCCCCCGGTCATACGCCAGGACGAGAACATCCAGGGCCTTCGTCACCGACGCCAAGGCCTCTGTCGCCGACAGATGCTTGCCATCCACCATGAAGGAACCGTAACGCTCAAACGTTCCCGGAGACCGGGAGCTTCGACAGAATCCACACGTCAGGATTCTGTGATGGCACGTCTCACAGTTCCGGTGCGGCATCGCACGAACCCGGCGAGCCAACTCTGCCCCAAGACAGGTCGAGTCCTGCGATAACTCCGACCGGACTTGCCGTGCTTGAGCACACTGTTGACCGTTTGATAGCGCCTCACAGGAACTGCGTGCGTGCCACAGTGTGCCGTCCCTACACTGGCAGCGACCTTCCTTAGGAGTTCGCTATGGCGGGATACCGGACCAGCGCACCTGCATCAGACAAGGGTGTCTACATCGGCCAGGCCCGGCATGCCGTGAAGGAGCTGATCACTTCACTGCGCGGCGAGTTGGCGACATTGGAAGCCGTGTACGCGATGATGTGCCAGGGCGCCGAATCCACCGATGTCCGCGAAGAGCCGCCGGACACTGGCGAGGACGCGGAAACCGCCCAGCCTTCCCGGGAGGGTCCGTCTGAAGTTTCTGTCGCCGACGAGGATCCTTCGTCCGAAGATGCGCGCCCGGGGATTGGCACTCGGACCCTGGGGCCACCGCGTAACGGAAGCATGCGCGATGCGATCCTCACACTCCTGTGCGCCGCTCAAGAGGCAATGTCCATCACCGATATCGCGGCGGCGGTGCGCCCGGGAGCGGACGCGACGGTTCGCTCATCCGTAGGAAAAACCCTCAACCGTATGAAGCAACTTGGCGAGGTGGAAAACGTAGCACCGGGAATGTTCCGGGCCGTGCTGTCATCCAGGGCCGCTTGATCCACCCGAGAACGACCCTAACCCAACAAGCAGGCCTCCCTCGATTAGCGGTCGAGGGAGGCCGCCAAACACGCGAACGGACGCTTCTCCTAGCAGGGTTCCGGTCCGTCGCGCACGTTCACTCTAGCGCCCCCACGGGCAGGGCCATTGCGCGATTGGGATTGGTCCGGTTCGCCGGTCTCGTGAGTGACGTGGCGTCATGTCCTTGGTGCGGCATGGGAGCCCGGAGAGCAGAGCAGGCACGGTGCTGGTGATCATGTGGTTGTCGAGACCCATGAGANCAGGGCCATTGCGCGATTGGGATTGGTCCGGTTCGCCGGTCTCGTGAGTGACGTGGCGTCATGTCCTTGGTGCGGCATGGGAGCCCGGAGAGCAGAGCAGGCACGGTGCTGGTGATCATGTGGTTGTCGAGACCCATGAGAACCGAGCGAGACCGTGCCTGCCCGAACATCATCGCCCATCCCTTCCGCACTTGAGCAACTGGGCTCCCCGACTGATCCCCTCACCTCAAGCGATGTCGCTGACCTGCGGCGTTTCCTGATCCGGGTCGCCGATCCCCGCGATGCGCGAGGACTGCGGTATCCGGCTCTCGCGTTGCTGTGCGCAGCCGTCTCGGCGGTGCTGACCGGGGCTCGCTCGCTCATCGCGATCAGCGAGTGGATCACGGATGCCCCGCAGCATGTGCTGGGCGTCCTCGGCTTCGCTGCCGATCCGCTTACCGGTCTGCGGCCGGTGCCGCACGCCGCAACGGTGCGCCGCCTGCTGCAGCGTGTGGACGGTGACGCGCTGGACGCGGCGATCAGCGCGTATCTGCAGGCCAGAACGCCGTCCCTGGTCGAGCCGGACACGGAGAAAGGGCCACTGCGACGGGTGATTGCGGTCGACGGCAAGGTGGTCCGCGGATCGCGGACCACCACGGCCGCGGCGATTCAGTTGCTGGCGGCGATGGACCACCACGGCGTGGTCCTGGCCCAGCGGCAGGTCGCTTCCAAGAGCAACGAGATCCCCTCCTTCGCGCCGTTGCTGGACGGTCTTGAGTTGGAGAACACGGTGGTGACCGCCGACGCCCTGCACACCCAGCACGATCACGGCGCCTATCTGATCAGTCGCGGCGCGTACTACGTGGCCATCGTGAAGAACAACCATCCGGGCCTGTACGCCCAGGTCAGAAAGCTGCCCTGGCGGGACATCCCGCTCGGGCACCGCACTCGCGACCACGCCCACCACCGCGAGGAGGTCCGCCGGCTCAAGGTCGCCGCGTTCAGCCACCTCGACTACCCCGGCGCCCGCCAGGCGATCCAAGTCGTACGGTGGCGACGCGACTTGAGCACCGGGAAGCTGACCATCGAGCGCGTCTACCTGATCACCAGCCTGACCGTCTTCGACGCCACCTGCACCGAGCTCGCCACCTGGATCAGAGGCCACTGGGGTATCGAGAACCTCCTGCACCACGTCCGGGACCGCACATTCCGCGAGGACGACTCCAAGGTCCGCACCGGCACCCTGCCCCGCGCCATGGCCTCCCTGCGCAACCTCGCCATCAGCGTCTTCCGCCAGGACGGCCACACCAACATCGCCGCCGCCCTCCGCCACACCGGCCGCGACTACCACCGGCCCCTACGAGCCCTCGGACTCACGTGACGAACCCAGACAGATCTCGATCATGCAATGACCCTGGATTCTCCCAGCCCACCCGAATGAAGCTCCCCGTTCGGATGTTCCTATCGGATTCCGCTCGCCGGCCACGGGCGGGAAAGGGCACCGGTCCGGGCCCCGGGAACGCACTCGGCACGAAAAGGCCGCCCTTCCCGCCGGGGCGGGAAGGGCGGCCCAAGGCGCCCGTGCAGGCGATCAGTCGTTGACGCAGGCGTTGCCGAAGGACGGGTTCAGCAGACCGACGACGTCGGCGGTGTTGCCGCAGGCGTTGACCGGCACATGGACCGGGAGCTGGACGACGTTGCCGGAGAGCACGCCCGGCGAAGCCGCCGCTGCGGCCTCCGCGCCGCTGTCGGCGGCGGCGATGCCGGTGGAACCCGCAACAGCGGCGGCGGCGAGGGTGGACAGGACGAAAGCCTTCGCGGTACGCGACATGGAGAAGCACTCCTTGGTCAAAATGTTCAGTGGCCGTGCGTGACTGCCCGGTCCGATGGTTCAACGGCAGCGAGGTCTGCCAGGTTGTGCGGCCGAAGGAGTGAATAACCGGTCGGCGCACAGGGTTGCGGGCGTCAGTCGTTGGCGCAGACGTTGCCGAAGGCCGGGTTCAGCAGACCGACAACGTCGACGGTGTTGCCGCAGACGCCCACCGGGACGTGGACCGGGAGCTGGGCCACGTTGCCGGACGCGACGCCGGGCGAGCCCTCGGCGGCACCGGCCGCGCCGCTGTCCGCGACGGCCATGCCCGCACCGCCCATGATCAGGGCGACGCCCGTGCCCGCAAACACGACCGACTTCGCGATTCGCTTCATTATTTCTTCCTTCCGGGGGGTTAGTGATGCGGCGCAAGCAACAACGAGGGCACCCGAAGTCCGGACACGGAGGAACACCAAAAGGATTAATCCGCACTCCGGCACTCCGGCTCGGACACGGAAAGAGAGGTCCGGCGCCGGAAAGAAATAGGGCTAGAGTCACCTCTCGCGCCCGCTCCGCGAAGAGCGCACGAAGCCGCCCCCCACCGGCCCGCTCATGTGAATAGCCTTGGATATGAATCGGAATCGACGATCCGCGCAGCGTGCTGAGTCCCGGCAGCAGCCGGATCACTTTCCGATGCCCCGTGCACCGGAACTCCCGCCGCCCCTTCCGTCCGGAGAGGGCCCCGACCGGGTTCGGCGCACCGTCCAGCGCCCGCCGTCCGGACCGGGAGCGGCCCCACGTGCGGACCGGACGGTCGTGCTCCACGTCGTCCAGCAGGCCGACGGCGGGATGGCCCGGGTCGTCCTGGACCTGGTGGCCCATCAGGTCCGCGGAGGAACCCCGGTGGCGGTGGCCTGCCCGGGCGGCGGCATGCTCGCGGACGCCGTGCTCGCGCTCGGCGCCGGTGTCCACCGGTGGCGTGCCGGGAAGAGGGCCGGCCCGCTGCTGCCCCGCGAGGTGGGGCAGCTCTCCAGGATCGTCGCCGTCGCCGGCCCGCGGCTCGTGCACGCGCACGGACCCAAGGCCGGGCTCGCCGCCCGGCTCGCGCTGCGCGGCCGGATCCCCACCGTCTTCCAGCCGCACGTCTGGTCGTTCGGTGCGGTCGGCCCCCTCCTGGCCGGCCCGGCCCGCCGCTGGGAGCGCTACGGGGCCCGCTGGGCGGACCGCATCGTCTGCGTCAGCGAGACGGAGCGGCGCAAGGGCGCGGCGGCCGGCGTCGAGGCGCTGTGGACCGTCGTCCCCAACGGCGTGGACACCGAGCGGTTCCGACCCGCCGCGGACGGAGCGCGGCGGAACCTTCCGCCGCTGGTCGCCGACCTGCCCGCGTCCGCACCCCTCGTGGTGTGCGTGGGACGGCTGTGTCGGCAGAAGGGGCAGGACGTACTGCTGGCGGCATGGGAACAGGTCCTGCGCAGACTGCCGAACGCCCGCCTCGTGCTGGTCGGGGACGGCCCCGGGGCCGACGCCCTGCGCGCGTCGGCCCCGGCGTCGGTCCGGTTCGCGGGCGACCAGCCGGACTCCGCGCCCTGGTACCGGGCCGCTGATCTGGTCGTCGTCCCGTCGCGCTGGGAGAGCATGGCCCTGACGCCCCTGGAGGCGATGGCCTGCGGCCGGCCGGTCGTGGTCACGGATGTCGCGGGAACGCGGGAGAGCCTGCCCCCGGGGCACGCACTGTTCTGCACGACGCCCCCGCAGGATCCGTACGCCCTGGCCACGGCCGTGGGCGACCTGCTGCTCAACGGCCCGCTGCGCAGGACGCTGGGCAGCCAGGGCCGCCAGCACGTCCTCACGACGCACGACGTACGGCACAGCGCCTCCGCGATCGCGAACGTCTACCGCGAGGTGTCGGCCGCCCGCCCCACGCGCGGCGGCACGACGGGGGACTGACCGACCGCGCTCGAGGGCGCCGACCCGTCGATGAGGCCGTTCCCGGACCGCGCCCGCCCGGCGAGGGACGACCCCGGGCCCGTCGCCGACCGGACGGCCCGCCCTGACACGCCACGGCCGGGAGAGTCCGATGAGGGACTCTCCCGGCCGGGTTCACACGGGGAGCGCGGCCGTTCAGCGACGCGCGGCGGCCGTCCCGCGGCGGTACAGCAGGGCACCGCCGGCCAGCAGGCCGACCGCGGCGGCACCGGCCGCCAGGGTGCCGGCGTTGCCGCCGGTCTGGGCCAGCTGCTCCGTCGTCGAGGAGTCGACGGCCCGGTCGTCGACCGGGGTGTCCACCACGGGGACCAGGACCTCCGGCACCTCCGGCACCTCGGGAACCTCGGGAACCTCCGGGATCTCGGGGGTGACCGGGATCTCCGGCGTCTCGGGCGACTGCGGCGTCACCGGGGTCTCGGGCATCTCCGGCGTCACCGGAGTCTCCGGCGTCACCGGGGTCTCGGGCATCTCCGGCGTCACCGGAGTCTCCGGCGTCACCGGAGTCTCGGCCGTGCCGCTGCCGCAGTTGTTGCCGCCGGCCGGGTTCAGGGCGCCGATGACGTCGATGGTGTTCCCGCAGGCGTTGACCGGGACGTCCACCGGCACCTGGACGTTGTTGCCGGAGGCGATGCCCGGGGAGCCCACAGCGGCACCCTCCGCGGACGCGCCCGTGGATCCGGCCGCGCCCTCGTCGGAGGCGTTGACGCAGGCGTTGCCGAACGCGGGGTTGAGGACCCCGACCACGTTCAGGGAATTGCCGCAGACGTTGACCGGCACGTGCACGGGGGCCTGGACGTTGTTGCCCGACAGTACGCCGGGGGAGTTCGCAGCCTCGGCGTCGGCCTGGGAGTCGGCGCTGGCGTACACACTGGTCAAGGACAGAATCCCGGTGGCCGCCGCGGCCGTCAGAATTCCCTTGCTGATGACCTGTCGCATGTTGTTGTTCTTCCCGCTTTCGCTTCGCGAGCCGATCCCGGGGCGGTGCCGCAGGGCACGCCCCAGGACCGACGGAAAACGACCCTTCAGGGCTGTATGCGAGGACTGGATGTCAGTCGTTCACACAGAGGTTGCCGAACGCAGGGTTCAGCACGGCAATGAGATTGACGGAGTTGCCGCAGGAATTCACCGGAATGTGCACGGGAATCTGGATGACGTTCCCGGAAAGCACTCCCGGCGAGCCGGTCGCGACACCGGTGGCACCGGAGTCCGCAAGCGCGGGCGAAGCCATTCCCATGGCCATCACGAGTCCCGCCAGCACCGTCGCGGTCCTTCTGAACTTCATATCGGATTTCCTTCTGCTCGGCGGTCGGAGTGACGTGGAAACGCACGGGCAATGCCACGACGCCCTGCCAACGAGCCGCGCCGACCGAGGAAACCCTTCTACGGCCCCGGACTCCGCTCAATTCACTCGAATGCCCGGACGGCCGAACCCGACAGCCGGGCCGGATCTGGGGCTCAGCCGTTGCCCTCGCCGTTACCCGAGAGCACCGGGATGTCGGAGAGGATGTGCGACAGGGCCTCGTCGCCCTTGGCCTGGGTCGAGTTCTCCGTGCACTGCTGGGCCTGCGGGCTGGACAGGACGTTGAGGTCCTGGACGCCGACCGGCACCAGACCGACGAGCGAACCGGCGTTGGCCTTGGCCGGCAGACCGACGCAGGGCTTGTTCAGCGAACCCTGCACCAGGGCGAGCTGCGGGCTCTGGGCACCGTAGGTGGCCGAGTTGCCGAACACCTGCGAGGCACCGACGCCACTGGCGGACGTCGTACCGGTGTCGTCGCCGATGGCCAGGGCCTGGGGGGCGGCGGCGGCGGAGGCACCGATTACGGAGGCCGTGACCGCAGCCGCAGCCATAACCTTCTTGATCATCACTTGCTTGCCTTTCTGCAGGAAAACTCCAGCTCGTCTGCGCACCGACTCAAACTGAACGGAGGACGTTTGGTTGCGTTGTTTCACCCGAACAGCCCTCATGACGCGTGCGTTCGCGACGCGCACGGGAAGGCCGCCGGCAGATCGGGGAAACGTTCCGGCCGAACGGCACGCCCGCCGCCGTCGGGCACCGTCCTTTGGAGTGAAGCGGAAGAACCAAGTCCGCTGGTCCGAGTTGGTCAGGAGGCTCCGGGAAACGGGCGCCTCAGTCCCCTCTCAGAAACCCGGGAGCCCGGCAGCCCAAGGACCTGAACCCAGGAAAGGGATCAACTCGTGCTGAAGAAGGCTATGGCGGCTGCGGCCGTCTCCGCGTCGGTCGTCGGCGCCTCGGCCGCGGCGGCGCCGCAGGCCCTGGCCGTCGGCAATGACACGGGCACCACGTCGGCCAGTGGCGTCGGCGCGTCGCAGGTGTTCGGCAACTCCGCCACGTACGGCAACATGAGCCCGCAGATGGCTCTCGTCCAGGGTTCGCTGAACAAGCCCTGCGTCGGTCTGCCGGCCAAGCTGAACGCCGGTTCGCTCGTCGGTCTGGTGCCGGTCGGCGTCCAGGACCTCAACGTCCTGTCCAGCCCGCAGGCCCAGCAGTGCACGGAGAACTCGACCCAGGCCAAGGGCGACGAGGCCCTGTCGCACATCCTCTCCGACATCCCGGTGCTCTCGGCCAACGGTCAGGGCAACGGCTGACCGTCGCCCACACCGGCCGGGCCGGACCGTTCGCGGTGCTCCGCGGCGGCCCGGCCCGTTCGCGTGGGCACCCGGTGCCCTCCCGGAGGCCGTGTCGCCACGCCGCTCGTACCGCGCCCGCCCGTGGGAGCGACGGGCGCGGTGGCCGCTCACCAGCGGGGCCAGGACCAGGAGACGAGGTCGGACCACTCACGGTCATGGACGCCGGGAACGGTCCTCCCCTGGGCGTACCAACTGGCCATGAGGGACGCGTAGATGGGCTCCACCGAGCGGTCCGCGACCGGCCGGACCGCCGGCCTGACCCGGTCCACCGGCTCCCTATCGCCTTCCGGTTCCCTGCGACTCGCCGGAATCAGCCCCTGCCGTTCCCAACGGCCCTTGTGCTCCGCCATGCCCCCAATATCCCTTACCGCCCAGGCTCGTTGCTGCGAAAGAACCGAACGTCCCGAACAGCGCCCTCCGCGCTGGGCTGATCGGGTTACAGGCCGCAACCGGGGCACGGAGGCCGGTGTTGATCACTGCGTACATCACTCACCGGTGGAGTGCGCATCCCGACGCCCCGAACATCGCGAACCTCCCCGAAGGGAATCACCATGAAGAAGCTGTGGGCAGCAGCAGCCGTGACCGCGTCCGTGGCCGGAGCCGCGCTGACCGCCGCCCCGCAGGCCCTGGCCATCGGCGACGACGGCGGCACGACGTCGCTGAGTGGCAACGACGCCGCGCAGATCTACGGCAACTCGGCCACCTACGGCGCCCAGAGCCCGCAGCTCAGCGCCGTTCAGGGTTCGCTGAACAAGCTGTGCGTGGGGCTGCCCGCCAAGGCCAACGCCGGTTCGCTCGTCGGTCTCGTGCCGGTCGGCGTCCAGGACATCGGCGCCCTGGCCAACCCGCAGGACCAGCAGTGCGCCGAGAACTCGACCCAGGCCAAGGGCGACGAGCCGCTGTCGCACGTCCTGGACGACGTCCCGGTGCTCTCCGGCAACGGCGTCAACAACCACTGATCCCGTACACGCCACGGTTCAGGGCCCGGGGGCCCGGCTCGGCGGACCGCCTCACGCGGCTCGGCCGGCCGGGCCCCCGGGCGTCGGGTCCGGACCGGCTCCCGGCTCCCGACTCCCGGCTCCCGACTCGACGTCCCGCCCGTCAGCCGCGCTTCACCGCGCGCAGGACCACGAACTTCGGATTGCTCGCGACCGTCCCGCAGTTCCCGAAGATCCGGCGCAGTTTGACGTGGTAGCCGAGGTGCCGGTTGCCGATCACCCACAGTTCGCCGCCGGGGCGCAGGGCCCTGCGGGCACCGGTGAACATGCGCCACGAGGTGCTGTCGGTCAGCGCTCGGTGGGTGTGGAAAGGCGGATTGTTCAGCACGAGGTCGACGGACTCGCGCTCTGTCCCGGACAGCGCGTCGCCGACGGCGAAGGCGGCACCGGCGGACGGTCCGGTGTTCGCCCGGAAGGTGGCCTCGGCCGAGGCGACGGCCTGGAACGACTCGTCCGTGAACACCACCTCGGCCTCCGGGTTGGCGACCGCCACGGCCGTACCGACCACGCCGTTGCCGCAGCCCAGGTCCACGACGCGCAGCGGACCGCGGCGGTCGGGGAGGTGTTCGAGGAAGAAGCGGGTGCCGATGTCCAGGCGGTCGGCGCAGAAGATCCCCGCGTGATTGGTCACCGGGCGTCCCGACATGACGCCGATGCCGGCCGGCAGCGTGTAGCTGCGGGGCCAGGGGTCGTCCTGGACGGCCGCGGGTCCGGTGCGGTCCGGTGCGGGGGCGCAGTGGATGAGCCTTGCCTTCTTGACCGCAAGTGACGTACGGGTGGGACCGATGATCCGCTCGAAGAGCCTCAGCGTCGAGGTGTGGATCTCCGTCGCCATGCCGGTGCCGACCACGAGCGTGTCGGCGGTCAGCCGGGGCGCGAGCCGCTGGAGCTGGTCCTCGAGCAGAGCGAGGCTCTTGGGGACACGGACCAGTAGGACGTCGATCCGGTCCGGCGGGGTGTCCTGGGTCGACAGCAGGCGCACGCCGCCGGCCTCCTCGACGGAGCGGTTGCGGACGAGGTTGGCGCGGGTCGCCTGCTGGGTGAGCCACGAGTCGGTGATCTGCACGGGCCGCTGCGCCGCGAGTGCCGTGACCAGCGCTCCCCAGCGGTCGCCCACCACGACCACGGTGCCGTCGAGCGTCTCGCCCTCCAGATGGCGCAGCAGGTACTCGTCCGAGGCGTCCCAGGCGCGGAGCGGGTCACGGGGGTCCTCGGGGAAGCGGGTGAGCCCGAGGTCGCCCCATGACGTGGTGAAGATGTTCATCGTGCTCTCAGGCTACGCGGCCGCCTTGCCGAGCTCCGCGGCGCCGAAGGAGACGTCGAAGCGGTCGCACCAGATGGTGACGCTGGTCAGGCGGTTGAGATCGGCGTCGGCGGGCAGCGCGTAGTTCTGGTCGCCCTTGTTGCCCTTCAGCTTGCCGAGGCTGACGTACTGCCCGTCGTCGAAGACGTGCCAGCCGTCCTTGCCCTCCTTCACCGGTGCGTCGGTGAGCCAGACGCGCAAGTCGGGGCCGCTGCTGGTGTCCAGGCCCTCGATCCGGAGCGTGCGGGAGCCGTCGGCGAGCCGGACGATCTTCACACTGCCGGTCGTGTCGTGCTCATGGCTGATGAAGCGCCCCGTGGCCAGCACTTCCGGCGCGGACGCGGCCGGCGGCGTCGTGTCCGCGGACGCCCCCGGTGCGTCCGGCGAGGCCGGGGCGGCCGCGGGCAGTTCCTCGCGCACGGTCTCGTCCACCCAGAGCTTCCAGGGCTGGAACCAGTACAGCCCGGCGACGGCCACCACCGCGACCACCACCAGCCCTACGATCACCACGGGTCTGCGTACCACCGAAGTCCTCATGGCTCCATTCAAGTCGTACGGGGCGGCGAAAGGAACGTTCCCGGTGGTGACGGAAGTCTTACGCCCGCCGTCCGCTCCGGCGGTCGAGCTGGGTCACCACGCCGGCGTGGAAGCGGTCGACGGCCTGGTCGACGCTGTGGATGAACCCGGACTCCGCGTTGCCGCGGGTGTTGCCCATGCTCTTGAACAGCGAGAGCCGGAAGCCGGTGATCTGCGCGTCGTCCCGGGGGAGGATGTCGCCCGGCTCCGGACGCAGGCGCTCCAGGGTGCCGCGCGGGCCTCCCGTCGATCCGTCGGTCAGCGTCTCGACATGGAGGTCGGCGGGTGCCTCGGCCGGCTGCCGAACGAGCCGCTTCGCCCACGTCAGCGGGTACCCCCGCTCGGGTGCCGGGATCTCGATGGACGTGCGGAGCTTCCCGGTCCGCAGATCGGCGGTGATCGCCATGATGGCGGGTGTTCCCTCGATGCGCAGATCGGCGGTGAGCCGGCCGTCCGTGCAGAGGTCGTCGGCGAGACCCGCACAGCGGAAGTCGGGGTCGGTGCCGCGCTTCGCACGCTGTACGGGCAGGACCTTCTGGCCGAGTTCGCCGCCGAGCCGGAGACAGACCTGCCGGATCAGCCTCTGCCAGTTCTCGACGACCTCCACGGCGCGCCGGTCGCCCTGGCAGAGGGTCTCCTCGTCGATGCCCCGTCGTACGGGCACCCAGGCGGGCCGCATGTTCTGGAAGCCGTGGCAACCGGAGTTCTCGTGCTGGAGGTAGTGCAGCAGTTCCTGCAGGAGCCAGGCGTGGGTGGCGTTGCCCACGCCTTCGTGCCGGATCAGCATCTGCGCCTGGTGGGCGACCTCGGCCCAGGAGAGGTGCCACGGCGCGACCTTGCTCCGGCGACGCCCGTCGATCTTCACGTCGACGAGGGGCCGGCCCTCCAGGGCCACGTCGTTCGTGAACGTGATCACGGCCTCGTAGCCGCGACGGGCGGCGATGTCGACGTAGTCCTGGACCTGGTCCGGTCTCGGGGCGTTTCCATTGGTCACTCCGGCAGTCGCCGGTCCGGTCCGGACATCGCCGGGCGGTGACCGGGTACGACCGGAGTGCTTCCGGGGTGGGGCCTTGGTCAGCCGTCGCCCTCCAGGTCGCCCTCCGTCTCGAGGAAGACCTGGCGCAGCGCGTCGACGACCGCCGGGTCGGGCTTCTCCCACATGCCGCGGGACTCCGCCTCCAGCAGTCGTTCCGCGATGCCGTGGAGGGCCCAGGGGTTGGCCTGCTGGAGGAACTCGCGGTTCTCCGGGTCCAGGACGTACGCCTGGGCGAGCTTGTCGTACATCCAGTCGGCCACCACGCCGGTCG
Organism: Streptomyces sp. HNM0645; assembly: GCF_030056615.1. NCBI lineage: Bacteria > Bacillati > Actinomycetota > Actinomycetes > Kitasatosporales > Streptomycetaceae > Streptomyces > Streptomyces sp. HNM0645. Next base: position 46,340 of record NZ_JASHLT010000042.1, read on the forward strand.
TGGCGTCGTAGCCGAACAAGTAGTCCACGGTGGCGGCGAGTTCGAAGGCTCCCTTGTAGCCGTGGCGGCGCATCGCCTCGATCCACCTGGGGTTGACGACGCGGGCCCGGAAGACGCGGGAGGTCTCCTCCACGAGCGTGCGGGTGCGGACCGTCTCCGGGCGGGTGGAGTCGCCGATGTACGCCTCGGGCGCGGTGCCGCGCAGGGCGCGCACGGTGGCGACCATGCCGCCGTGGTACTGGAAGTAGTCGTCGGAGTCGGCGATGTCGTGCTCGCGGGTGTCGGTGTTCTTCGCCGCGACCGCGATCCGCCTGTACGCCGTCTCCATCTCCTCGCGCGCCGCCCGGCCTTCGAGACCGCGGCCGTACGCGTAGCCGCCCCACACCGTGTAGACCTCGGCGAGGTCGGCGTCGGTGCGCCAGTCGCGGGAGTCGATCAGCTGGAGCAGGCCGGCGCCGTACGTACCCGGGCGGGAGCCGAAGATGCGGGTGGTGGCGCGCCGTTCGTCGCCGTGCTCCGCGAGGTCGGCCTGGGCGTGGGCGCGTACGAAGTTCTCGTCGGCGGGCTCGTCAAGCGAGGCGGCGAGCCGGACAGCGTCGTCGAGGAGGCCGATGACGTGCGGGAACGCGTCGCGGAAGAAGCCCGAGATGCGCAGCGTCACATCGACGCGGGGACGGCCGAGCTCGGCGAGCGGCACCGGTTCGAGGCCGTTGACGCGGCGGGAGGCGTCGTCCCAGACGGGGCGGACGCCGAGCAGCGCCAGCGCCTCGGCCACGTCGTCGCCGGCGGTGCGCATCGCGCTCGTGCCCCACAGGGACAGTCCGACGGACGTCGGCCAGGAGCCGTTGTCCGTGCGGTAGCGCTCCAGGAGGGAGTCGGCGAGGGCCTGGCCGGTCTCCCAGGCGAGTCGGGAGGGCACGGCCTTGGGGTCGACGGAGTAGAAGTTCCGTCCCGTCGGAAGGACGTTGACCAGGCCGCGCAGCGGCGAGCCGGACGGTCCGGCCGGGACGAAGCCGCCGTTCAGCGCGTGGACGGTGTGGTCGAGTTCGTCGGTGGTGGCGGCGAGGCGCGGGACGACCTCCCGGGCGGCGAAGCCGAGGATGTCGGCGACCGCCTCGCCGTGGCCCTCGGCCACGGCGGCGACGGCGGCCGGGTCCCAGCCGGCGTCCTCCATGGCCTCGACCAGGGCGCGGGCCCGGGACTCGGCCTCGTCGGCGGTGGTCCGGGTCGCGGCGGACTCGTCGAGGCCGAGCGCCTCGCGCAGTCCTGGCAGGGCGGTGGTGCCGCCCCAGATCTGCCGGGCGCGCAGGATCGACAGGACGAGGTTGACCCGCTCCGGGCCGGTGGGCGCACCACCGAGGACGTGCAGTCCGTCGCGGATCTGGGCGTCCTTGACCTCGCAGAGCCAGCCGTCGACGTGCAGCAGGAAGTCGTCGAAGCCGTCGTCGTCGGGGCGGTCCTCCATACCGAGGTCGTGGTCGAGCTTCGCCGCCTGGATGAGGGTCCAGATCTGGGCGCGGATCGCGGGAAGCTTCGCCGGGTCCATGGAGGAGATCTGGGCGTACTCGTCGAGCAGTTGCTCCAGGCGCGCGATGTCGCCGTAGGAGTCGGCGCGGGCCATCGGCGGGACGAGGTGGTCGATGAGGGTGGCGTGGACGCGGCGCTTGGCCTGGGTGCCCTCTCCCGGGTCGTTGACCAGGAACGGGTAGATCAGCGGCAGATCGCCGAGCGCGGCGTCGGGCGCGCAGGCCGCGGACAGCCCGGCGTTCTTGCCGGGCAGCCATTCCAGGTTGCCGTGCTTGCCGAGGTGGACCATCGCGTCCGCGCCGAATCCTCCTCCCCCAGAGCCTTCGGCCCGGGAGGTACCCCCGGTCGACTGCGGGGACGCGATCCAGCGGTAGGCGGCGAGGTAGTGGTGCGAGGGCGGCAGATCGGGGTCGTGGTAGATCGCGATCGGGTTCTCGCCGAATCCGCGCGGCGGCTGGATGACGACCAGCAGGTTGCCGCGGCGCAGGGCGGCCAGCACGATGTCGCCCTCCGGGTTGCGGGAGCGGTCCAGGAACATCTCGCCCGGCGCCGGTCCCCAGTGCTCCTCGACCGCCTCACGCAGTTCGGAGGGCAGGGTCGCGTACCAGCGCCGGTAGTCGGCGGCCGGGATGCGGACCGGGTTCCGGGCGAGCTGCTCCTCGGTGAGCCAGTCCTGGTCGTGGCCGCCGGCCTCGATGAGCGCGCGGATCAGTTCGTCGCCGTCGCCGGACTTCAGTCCGGGGATCTCCTCGGTGCCGAAGTCGTAGCCCTCGTCGAGGAGCCGGCGCAGCAGGGCGACGGCGGAGGCGGGGGTGTCGAGGCCGACGGCGTTGCCGATGCGGGAGTGCTTCGTCGGGTACGCGGAGAGGACGAGCGCGAGGCGCTTCTCGGCGTTCGGGATGTGCCGCAGCCGGGCGTGGCGCACGGCGATGCCGGCGACGCGGGCGGCGCGCTCGGGGTCGGCGACGTACGCGGGGAGGCCGTCCTCGTCGATCTCCTTGAACGAGAACGGCACGGTGATGAGGCGGCCGTCGAACTCGGGGACGGCGACCTGGCTGGCGGCGTCCAGCGGGGACAGCCCCTCGTCGTTCTCCTCCCAGGCGCTGCGCGGCCCGGTCAGGCACAGGGCCTGCAGCACGGGCACGTCGAGGGAGGCGAGCGCGCCCGCGTCCCACGCCTCGTCGTCCCCTCCGGCCTGGGCCTCGGCGGGCCGGGTACCGCCGGCGGCGAGGACGGTGGTGACGACGGCGTCGGCGTCGCGGAGCCGATCCAGCAGCTCCGGCTCGGGGGCTCGCAGTGAGGCGACGTACAGCGGCAGGGCCCGGCCGCCCGCGTCCTCGACGGCGTCGCACAGCGCGCCGACGAAGGCGGTGTTGCCGCTCATGTGGTGGGCCCGGTAGTAGAGCACGGCGACGAGCGGGCCGCTGTCGCGACGCGGGGTGCGCTCCAGCTCGCCCCATGTGGGGGCGGGCGCGGGCGGCGCGAAGCCGTGACCGGTGAGCAGGACGGTGTCCGACAGGAACCGGGCGAGCTGCTCCAGGTTGTCCGGGCCGCCGTGGGCGAGGTAGGCGTGGGCCTCCGCCGCGATGCCGATGGGAACGGTGGACGTCTCCATCAGCTGGGCGTCCGGGGCCTGTTCGCCGGTGAGGACGACCACCGGCCGGCCCTGGGCCAGCAGCGCGTCGAGGCCCTCCTGCCAGGCACGGACGCCGCCGAGGAGGCGCACGACGACCAGATCGGTGCCGTCGAGGAGCTCGGTCAGCCGGTCGAGGGGGAGGCGTGAAGGGTTCGCGAAGCGGTACCGGACCGGGCCCTCGGCGGCGCGGGCGCTGAGCAGGTCGGTGTCGGAGGTCGACAGCAGCAGGATCGTCGCGTGCGTCATCGCGTGCGCAGGCCTTCCTCGGGGTTTCCGCGCCCCGGGTGGTCGTGGTCGGCGGGAGTTCCTGACTCACCGGACCCCGTCGCCGGGACCCGGTTCACAGTGGCGGGACCGCGCCGGATTCTCACCGGGCTTCCTCCCTAGGGCCCTGGGACCCCGTGCCTTTCTGCATAGTAGAGGCTGCGGCCCGCCGGCAGGGCGGCCACCTGGAAGGACGTGGGTATGCTCGCCGCCATGCCGCCCACACCGACAACCCCCCCGGACCGGGGCGAACCCCGCATACGGGACCGGGGCGACGCCTGCCCTGGCGCGCTGCGGCTGCATGCGGCGGACGACGGGTGGCTCGCCCGACTCCGCCTCCCTGCCGGATTGCTGACGGGACATCAGGTACGTGTGCTGGCCACCGCGGCCGGTCGGCTGGGGAACGGGGCGCTGAGCATCACCTCCCGGGGGAACGCCGAGCTGCGCGGCCTGTCGGACGGCTGCGGGGCGGAGCTGGCGGAACTGCTGCGTGACGCCGGGCTGCTGCCCGCCGAGACCCATGAGCGGGTGCGCAACGTCGTGGCCTCACCGCTGGCCGGACTGGACGGACTCGGCCGTGCCGACGTGCAGTTGTGGGCCCGGGAGCTGGACGAGCTGCTGTGCGCCGCCGACTGGGCGACGGGGCTCTCGGGCCGGTTCCTGTTCGCCCTGGACGACGGCCGGGGCGACGTCGCCGGACTCGGCGCGGATGTGACGTTGCTCGCAGAGGCGGACCGGCGGGCGGTGCTGCGGGTCGGGCGCCACGCCTTCCGTGTATGTGCCGCCCACGCCGCACGCGCGGCGCTCGCCGCGGCGGAGGCGTTCCTGACCGCAGCCGCCGGGGCGGGCACGGGTGCGTGGCGCGTGCGGGAGCTGCCGGAGGGGCAGGACATCGGCGTGGACGTGTGGCTGGAGCGGGCGGGGGTGGCGGCGGAACCGCTCCCCCCTCTCACCGGAACGGAACCCTCCGCCCTGGGTCCGGCCCCGGGCCTGCCTGCGGATCGGCCCGAGGGGCCCGGAACCGGACCGCTGCCCGGTGTCGTGGAGGGGCCGGACGGCTGGGCCGTGTCCGTCGCCGCTCCGCTCGGGCGGCTCACCGTCGCGCAGCTGCGGGAACTGCTGCCGGCCCCCGCTGACGAGGTGCGGCTGACCCCGTGGCGCGGGGCCGTCCTGCCCGGGTTCGCGGACCGCGGCACGGCACTGGCGCGCCTCGAAGCACTGGGGCGGGGCGGCTTCATCACCGGCACCGACTCGCCCTGGTACGGGATCGGCGCGTGCACCGGCCGGCCCGGGTGCGCCAGGTCCCTGGCCGACGTGCGGGCCGACGCGACTCCCGGCCGGGGCGGACTGCCCGTGTACTGGTCGGGCTGCGAGCGGCGCTGCGGCCGTCCGCAGGGGGAGTACGTGGACGTCGTGGCCACCGGGGACGGCGCGTACCGGGTGACCGCGCACGGCACTCCCGTACCCGTACCGTCCCGCGCCGAGCTCGCAGTCACCATCGCCACAGCCCGAACCCGTACGACGAAATGAGCGACAAGACCGTGTTCGACTACGAGAAGGACGGCGCGGAGATCTACCGCCAGTCCTTTGCCACCATCCGCGCAGAGGCGGCGCTCGACGCGCTCCCGGCCGACGTCGGCCAGGTCGCGGTGCGGATGATCCACGCCTGCGGCATGGTCGACCTCGTCCGCGACCTCGCGTACTCGCCCGGGGTGGTGGCCCGGGCCCGCGAGGCCCTGCGCTCCGGGGCGCCGATCCTGTGCGACGCACAGATGGTCGCGAGCGGCGTCACCCGCAAGCGGCTGCCCGCGGGCAACGAGGTGATCTGCACGCTTTCGGAGCCGTCCGTGCCGGAACTGGCCGCCCGGCTCGGCACGACCCGCAGCGCCGCCGCGCTCGAACTGTGGCGGGACCGCCTCGAAGGTTCCGTGGTCGCCGTGGGGAACGCCCCCACCGCGCTCTTCCGGCTGCTGGAGATGATCGACGAGGGGGCGCCCCGCCCTGCCGCCGTCATCGGTGTGCCGGTGGGCTTCATAGGCGCGGCCGAATCCAAGGAGGCCCTCGCCACGCACGGGGGCGGTCCGGAGTACCTGGTGGTGCGCGGCCGGCGCGGCGGCAGCGCCATGGCCGCCGCCGCGATCAACGCGATGGCGAGTGAGGCGGAGTGAGCACACAGCGGACCGGAAGGCTGTACGGCGTCGGGCTCGGCCCCGGCGACCCGTCGCTGATGACGCTCCGGGCGGCCCGGGTCGTCGCGGAGGCGGACGTCGTGGCGTACCACTGCGCCCGGCACGGCCGTTCCATCGCCCGCTCGATCGTGGCGGAACACCTGCGCCCCGACCACATCGAGGAGCGCCTGATGTACCCGATCACGGTCGAGACCACCGACCATCCCGGCGGCTACCGGGGGGCGCTCGACGACTTCTACGAGGAGGCCGCGGCCAGGCTCGCGGCGCATCTCGACGCCGGGCGGACGGTCGCCGTGCTCGCGGAGGGCGACCCGCTCTTCTACGGCTCCTACCAGCACATGCACAAGCGGCTCGCCCACCGGTACCCGACCGAGGTGATCCCCGGCGTGACCTCGGTGAGCGCGGCGGCCGCGCGGCTCGGGGAGCCGCTGTGCGAGGCGGAGGAGGTGCTGACGATCGTCCCGGGCACGCTGCCCGAGGAGGAACTGGCGGCCCGTCTCGCCGCCACCGACTCGGCGGTGGTGATGAAGCTCGGCCGGACCTTCCCCGCCGTACGGCGGGCGCTGGAGCGGGCGGGCCGGTTGGAGGACGCGCGCTATGTGGAGCGGGCCACGATGGCCGGCGAGCGCACGGAGCGGCTGGCGGACGTGGACCCGCAGTCGGTGCCGTACTTCTCGGTGGCGGTGCTGCCGAGCCGGATCGACGAGGTGCGACCCGAGGCGCGTCCCCGGGGCGAGGTCGTCGTCGTGGGCACCGGACCGGCCGGGCCACTGTGGCTGACGCCCGAGACCCGCGGCGCGCTCGCCGCCGCCGACGACCTGGTCGGATACACGACCTATCTGGACCGGGTACCGGTGCGTGCCGGGCAGCGTCGCCACGGATCGGACAACAAGGTGGAGTCCGAGCGGGCGGAGTTCGCCCTCGACCTCGCCCGGCGCGGCCGCCGGGTGGCCGTGGTGTCGGGCGGCGACCCGGGGATCTTCGCCATGGCCACGGCCGTGCTGGAGGTCGCGGCGCAGGAGCCGTACGCGGACGTTCCCGTGCGTGTGCTGCCGGGCCTCACCGCGGCGAACGCCGCCGCGGCGCGTGCCGGGGCACCGCTGGGGCACGACTACGCCACCATCTCCCTGTCCGACCGGCTGAAGCCGTGGGAGGTCATCGCGGAGCGGCTGACGGCGGCCGCGGCGGCCGATCTCGTCCTGGCCCTGTACAACCCCGGCTCGCGCAGCCGGACCTGGCAGGTCGCCAAGGCCCGTGAACTGCTGCTCGGACACCGCGCCCCGGACACCCCGGTCGTCGTCGCGCGCGACGTGGGCGGTCCGGAGGAGAGCGTGCGGATCGTGCGTCTCGGTGAACTCGACCCAGCGGTGGTGGACATGAGGACCCTGCTGCTGGTCGGCTCGTCGCAGACCAGGACGGTGCGCCGCGGTTCGGGCGAGCAGATCGTCTGGACCCCGCGCACGTACCCGGATCCGGCTCCGGTGCACGTACCCGTGGACGCCTCGGCCCCGGAGTGAGACCGCGCCGGGATAGATCCGGCGGGGAGGACGGGCGCCGAATGCGAAGGAGGGTTCGGGTCCGGGTCCGGGTCCGGTGCGGGTCCGGTTCGACCGCGGGGTTGGGCCGGGTGCGGGCGGCGTACGCGGAACGGGAACGAGGACCCCTTCGTCTCAGGCCCCTGGAGTTCGCCGGCCCAGTAGCGCTTCGCCTCGGATGCCCTTCGTCTCAGGGGCCCTTCGGCGCCGAGCGGCCGACCACCGTGCCCGCGCGGTCGACGCACACCACGTCCACCGTGACCGGCGCACCCCGCAGCACCTCCAGTGCCCGGTCACGCGCGGTCACCGCCACGAGATCGCCCAGCGGGACCCCGCGGGCCGCGCACGACTGCAACGCCGCGAGACCGGTGTTGGCGGCGGCGACCTCGGCCGCCAGCGTCCCGTCCGCCCCACCCCGGCGGGCCAGCTCCGCGAGGAAGCCCTTGTCCACCTGGGAGCGGGCCGAGTGCAGATCCATGTGCCCGGCCGCCAGTTTGGACAGTTTCGCGAAGCCGCCGCAGACGGTGAGCCGGTCGACAGGGTGCCTGCGGACGTACTTGAGCACCGCGCCCGCGAAGTCGCCCATGTCAAGCAGCGCGTCCTCGGGAATCCCGTACAGGGCGACGACCGTCTTCTCGGACGTGGAGCCCGTGCACCCGGCGAGATGGGTGCGTCCTGCCGCCCTGGCCACGTCCACACCGCGGCGGATCGAGTCGATCCACGCCGAGCAGGAGTAGGGCACGACGATTCCGGTGGTGCCGAGGACGGACAGTCCGCCGAGGATGCCGAGCCGCGGGTTCCAGGTGGAGCGCGCGATCTCCTCCCCGTGGTCGACGGAGACCGTGATCTCGACGTCGCCCGAGCCGCCGTACCGGGCGGCGGCCTCCGTGACGTGGTCCCGCATCATCTGCCGGGGCACGGGGTTGATCGCCGGCTCGCCGACGTCCAGCGGCAGCCCGGGGCGGGTGACGGTACCGACGCCCGGTCCGGCGCGGAACACCACCCCCGAACCGACGGGCAGGATCCGCACGGTCGCACGGACCAGCGCGCCGTGTGTGACGTCCGGGTCGTCGCCGGCGTCCTTGACCACGCCCGCCGTCGCGTGCCCGTCCGCCAGTTCCTCCACGGCCAGCCCGAACGCGGGCCTCTGTCCCTTGGGCAGCGTGATCGTCACCGGGTCCGGGAAGTCCCCGGTGAGCAGCGCGGTGTACGCGGCGGTCGTCGCGGCGGTGGCGCAGGCCCCGGTGGTCCAGCCGGGCCGGAGACCGGTGTGCTTGAGTTGGGCGCTGCGTCCGCCCACGGGCGCCGGTTCACTCATGGAGGTCCCCCGTGCACGTCCTGGTCCTCGGCGGTACGACGGAGGCGCGTGCCCTCGCCGAGTCGCTGCACGCGCGGGGGCAGCGGGTGACCACGTCACTCGCGGGACGGGTCGCGGCACCGCGGCTGCCCCGGGGGGAGGTGCGGATCGGCGGCTTCGGCGGGGCGGAGGGCCTCGCCGCCTGGCTGCGCGAGCACCAGGTGGACGCACTCATCGACGTCACCCATCCTTTCGCCGGGGCGATCAGTTTCAACGCGGCGCACGCCGCGGACCGGGCCCATGTTCCCCTGCTCGCGCTACGGCGCCCCGGCTGGGTCCCGGTGGCGGGCGACGACTGGCACCCGGTCGACTCCCTCGCGCAGGCGGCCGAGAGGCTGCCCTCGCTGGGGCGCCGGGTCTTCCTGACGACGGGCCGCATGGGGCTGGCGTGCTTCGCGCACCTGGACGACCTGTGGTTCCTGGTCCGCTCCGTCGACCCGCCGGAACAGCCGCACCCCGCGCGGATGCGGGTGCTCCTCGACCGCGGTCCCTTCACCCTCGACGGCGAACGGGCGCTTCTCGCCGACCACGCCGTCGACGTCCTGGTGACCAAGGACAGCGGCGCCGCCGCCACCTCGCCCAAGCTCACCGCGGCCCGCGAGGCGGGCCTCCCGGTCGTCGTGGTCCGCCGCCCGCCCGTACCCGAGGACGTCCCGACGGTGACGGGGGTGGAGGAGGCGCTGGCGTGGGTGACGGCGCTGGGGTAGGCGGGCCGGGCCGCCGTCAGCAGACGTGCCGGTTCCGCGCCGGGTCGTACAGGTGGCTGTCGCGGAACTGGGAGGCGGCCAGGGTGCGGCCCACCAGGATGACCGCCGTCTTCGTGACGCCCGCCTCCTTCGTCAGCCCGGCGATCTCGTCGAGCGTGCCCCGGAGGACCAGTTCGTCCGGGCGACTGGCCATGGCCACCACCGCGGCGGGGCAGTCGGGTCCGTAGTGCGGCAGCAGTTCGGCGACGACGCGGTCGACGTAGCGGGCGGCGAGGTGCAGGACGAGCAGGGCGCCGCTGCGGCCCAGGGTGGCCAGGTCCTCGCCGTCGGGCATGGGGGTGGCCTGCTGGGCGACGCGGGTCAGGACGACCGTCTGACCGACCGTCGGTACGGTCAGTTCGCGCTTCAGCGCGGCCGCCGCGGCCGCGAACGCCGGGACGCCGGGGACGACCTCGTACGGAATGCCCGCCGCGTCGAGCCGCCGCATCTGCTCCGCCACCGCGCTGAACACGGACGGGTCGCCCGAGTGCAACCGGGCCACGTCGTGCCCCTCCTCGTGGGCGCGGACGAACTCCCCGGTGATCGCGTCCAGATCGAGGTCCGCCGTGTCCACGAGGCGCGCGTCCGGCGGGCATTCGGCGAGGAGGTCGGCCGGTACGAGCGAGCCCGCGTAGAGGCAGACCCGGCACGACGCCAGCGTCCGAGCGCCGCGCAGGGTGATCAGATCGGCGGCACCGGGTCCGGCGCCGATGAAGTAGACGGTCATGAGAGTCCTCCTGCCGGGGATTTGGTGACGGACCACTGCGTCACGGGCATCGCCTGCCGCCATCCGGTGAAGCCGCCCACCGGTACGGCGTGCGCCACGGCGAGCCGCACCAGCTCGCCGCCGTACCGCCGGTGGCGCTCCGCCAGCAGCGCCTCCGACTCGAGCGTCACGGTGTTCGCGACCAGCCGACCGCCCTCCGGCAGCGCGTCCCAGCAGGCGTCGAGCAGTCCCGGCGCGGTGAGCCCGCCGCCGATGAACACCGCGTCGGGCACGGGCAGCCCGGCCAGACCGTCCGGCGCCGCCGCCGTGACGACCCGCAGTCCGGGCACACCGAGCGTCTGCGCGTTGCGCTCGATGCGCCGTGCCCGTTCCGCGTCCCGCTCGACGGTGACCGCCCGGCACGAGCGGTGCGTACGCATCCACTCGATCGCGATCGAGCCGGAGCCGCCACCGACGTCCCACAGCAGTTCGCCCGGCGCGGGCGCGAGCGCGGCCAGCGTCGCGGCGCGCACATGGCGCTTGGTCAGCTGGCCGTCGTTCTCGTACGCCTCGTCGGGCAGTCCGGGCACGGCGCCGAGCCGGGGCCGGCCGGGCTCACGGACGCAGTCCACGGCGAGGACGTTCAGGGGGTCGCCGGGCGGCCGGTCCCAGCCGGAGGCGGTACCGGTGACCACGCGTTCCCGCCCGGAGCCGAGTTGCTCCAGCACCCGCAGCCGGCTGGGGCCGAAGCCCCTCGCGGCCAGCAGTTCTGCCACCTCCGCCGGGGTCGCGGCGCCGGCGCTCAGCACCAGCAGCCGCCGGCCGTGGTGGAGCGCGGCGCCGAGCCCCGCGACGGGCCTGCCGACCGTCGTCACGACCTCGGTCTCCTCGACCGGCCAGCCGAGGCGGGCACAGGCGTACGAGACGGAGGACGGATGCGGCAGTACGCGCAGTGACTCAGGGCCGGCGATCTCGGTGAGGGTGCGGCCGATGCCGTAGAACATCGGGTCGCCGCTCGCGAGGACGGCAAGGCGGCGGTCGGCGTGCTCGGCGAGCAGCGCGGGCACGGCGGGGCGCAGCGGCGACGGCCACGGCACGCGCTCGCCCGGGCATTCGTGGACGGACAGCAGGGCGAGCTGGCGTGCGCCGCCGACGAGCACGTCGGCGGAGCGCAGCACGGCGCGGGAGGTCTCGGGCAGTCCGTCCCAGCCGTCGGCACCGATCCCGACGACGGAGACGGCGGAGCGGGGGTCGGACATCACGGAGCGGACTCTACTGTCCGCGCAGGTGGCCCCCGGTGCGCGGGGGATGAGACAACGGTCACCGGCGCGCGGGCCCCCAAGATCACGTAATACTGAAGTGGAGAACGAACTCCTGGTCCCGGCCCCGCCACGCGTGCCTCATCGTCCGACTCGGCTCCGGGAGGCAGCCATGGCCACTTGACGCACTCCCCTGCCGGGCGTCGGTACGCAGTACGACATCACCTCGGAGAGCGGCCACCAGCTCTCGCGGGTCGTCCACCAGGACGACCGGCGGTTCCTCGGCTTCTACTCCGCGGACGATCCCGACGAGTCGGCGGCATCCGTGTCGCTCACGCCCGAGGAGGCCGGCGGGCTCGCCCGCCTGCTGGGCCCGACCTCCGTCGAGGGCGTGCGCACCGACGGACTCGACCTGGTGACCGAGCACATCCCGGTCCCGGCCCGTTCCCCGTACTCCGGACGACCGCTCGGTGACACCCGGGCCCGTACCCGCACGGGCGCCTCGATCGTCGCCGTCCGGGAGAGCATGAGCACCAACGACCCGTCGGGGTACGGCACTCCGGCCGACGGCCGCAACCTTCATGAGCAGCAGGAACCGTACGGCCGGGCACGGCAGCCCGGCTTCGGGCCCCCACCTACGGGCCTCCCCCGGCGTACGGGCAGCAGCCCCCGCAGCCGGGGCCGCCCCACTGGCTCATACAGCCTGCGCAACCCCCCGGCGCCGGGCCACGCTCGCTGGCTCCCGCCGGCGACCGCCTGCTGGCCCGGTTGATCGACGTGGCCGTGCTGATCGTGCCCGGTGTGCTGTGCTACGCGCTCTTCGGGGCCACGGTGCTGTACTACGTCGCGGCCGCGGCCGCGGCGTTCGGCTACGAGGCCGCCATGCTGCTGACCAAGGACGGCCAGACGCTCGGCAAGAAGGTCATGAACCTGCGCGTGGTCGACGCCGCGCTCGGCAACCGTCCGGCCGACAACGCCTACTGGATCCGGGCCGCGATCTTCACGCTTCCCGGCGCCGCGTACCTGATCGGCGGGCTCTTCTCCCTCCTCAACGTGCTGTGGCTGCTGTGGGACAAGCCGCTGCAGCAGTGTCTGCACGACAAGGCCGCCAAGACCGTGGTGGTCAAGGAGGCCTGACGGGAGCACCCCCTCGTCCAGGCCCCTCGTTACCGTCCGGCCTAACCGTGGCGTGGGACCCCGTCTGTTCCCGGTGGGCGTCGGATGCTGGGCACACGGCCACCGGGCGACGAGACAGGGGAATGGCGATGGCGAAGACTGTGGCTGACGGCATCTGGGAGATGCTCGCCTCGGCCGGTGTGCGGCGCTGCTATGGGATCGTCGGAGACGCGCTCAACCCGGTCGTCGACGCACTGCGGCGCAACGGGACCATCGAGTTCGTCCATGTGCGCCATGAGGAGTTCGGGGCCTTCGCCGCGGTGGCGGAGGCCTGCCTGACCGGACAGCCGGTGGCCGTGTGCGGCACGGCGGGGCCGGGCACCACCCACCTGATCAACGGCCTGCTGGACGCCCGCAAGGAACGCGCCCCCGTCATCGCCATCGCGGGAGATGTCGAGAACGCGCTCATGGACACGGCCGCCCACGAGGAGCTCAACCCCTACACCTTCTTCGCCCCCGCCTCGCTGTACACCGCCCGTCTGGTCGACCCCGGACAGATGCGCGCGGTGGTGAGCACTGCGATCACCACGGCCGTGGCCGAACGGGGACCGACCGTGCTCGCGGTGCCCGGCTCCGTCGCGGCGGCCTCCGCACCCGCCGTGGAACTGGACGTGGCCCTGCCGGTCACCGTCCCCGGACCGGCGTCGGAGACCGACCTTGCAGCCATGGCCGAGCTGATCGACGGAGCGGACTCCGTCGCGATCTTCGGTGGGGACGGGTGTGCGCTCGCCCACGCGGAGACGCGGGCGCTCGCGGAGCGGCTGAAGGCACCGGTCGGCTACTCGCTCAAGGGCAAGCAATGGCTGGAGCACGACAATCCCCACGCCGTCGGAATGACCGGCCTCCTCGGCTACGGCGGCTGCTACGACGCGATCCACCGGGCCGACGTCCTGCTCATGCTCGGCACGGACTTCCCCTACGGCAACTTCCTCCCGCAGCACGGCGTGAAGGTGGTCCAGGTGGACCGCAACCCCCATGTGCTGGGCCGACGGGTGCCGTTGGCCCTCGGCGTCGTCGGAGACGTCAGGAGTACCCTCCAGTCCCTCCTGCCCATGGTGCAGCCCAAGACGGAGGACACCCTGCTGCGCCACTGCCTCCGCACGACGGAGCACTTCCGGTCCAGGATGCGGCACTACGTCACGAAGGGGCCGGGCATCAAGCCCATCCGTCCGGAGTACGTGGCGGCCACCCTGGACGAACTCGCCGCCGACGACGCCCTGTTCTTCGCCGACACCGGTACGCCCGTCATCTGGGCCGCCCGGCACATCCGCTACGGGCGTGACCGCAGGCTCTTCGGTTCCTTCGCGTGGGGTTCGATGGCCAACGCGTCGCCCAACGCCTTCGGCGCCCAGCTGGCCTTTCCGGGGCGCCAGACGATCGCCCTGTGCGGCGACGGCGGATTCACCATGCTCGCCCTGGGCGACCTCCTGACCGAGGTCCGCCACCAGGCGGAGGTCGTGCACGTGATCTTCAACAACGGCATGCTGGACTTCGTCAACATCGAGCAGCAGGAAGCCGGCCTGCTGCCGTTCGGAACCGATTTCCCCACGCCCGACTTCCGCCGCTTCGCGGAGGCGTTCGGCGCTCGGGGGATCCGCATCGAGGAACCGGGGGACGTTGCGGCGGGGCTGCGCGAGGCGTTGGCGCACCGGGGTGGACCGGTCGTCGTCGACGTCGTGGTCGACCCCCACGCCCTGTCCCTGCCGGCACACGTCCCCCCGGCCGTCGTCGAGGGGTTCACCCTGAGCGCCGCCAAGCAGGTGTTCGAGGGCAGGCTGGACGACATCATCGAAACGGCCGAACGCAACGTGCGCCTCCTCTGAGACCCCCGCCGGCGCCGGGTGCGGCCCGCTCCGGGCGCCTTCAGGCCCCCGGGGAGGAGGACGACGCGGCCTCCCGGGCCCGGAGGGTGCGCCACTCGCGTGGTGTGACGCCGTAGGCCGCCCGGAACCGGCGGGCGAAGTGGCTGGGGCTGGCGAATCCGCAGCGGGCCGCCACGCCGACACGGGCAGCCCGGCACGGCGGGGGGAGGCCAGCTGGCCGCGGGCCGTCTCCAGCCGCTCGGTGATGACGAACTGCTCCAGGCTGATGCCGGCGCGTCCGAGGGCCGCGTACAGCTGCCTGCGGGACACGGCGTGCTCCCGGGCTATGCGGTCCGGTGTCAGTTCCGCATCGGTGAGGTGGCGGCGGACGTAGGCCATCACGCGCGCGGCCAGTGACCCGTCCATGACCGAACGGACCCGCGGGTCGTCCTCGCGGTGCGCCGCCGAGGTCAGCAGGGCCCGGACCAGCTCGGTCGTGGCGTTGGCCAGGGCGGCGGCGCCCGGATCGGCCTCCAGACGGGCGACGTCCTTCCACAGCGCGCGCAGGTGGGCCGGCACCAGGTCGTGCAGGGGGCTGGCGTGCAGCCGTACGGAGGCCCGTACGACCGCGTCCACCGGGAGCCCGAGGTACTCCATGTCGATGGTGACGGCCCGGGAGGCGCCCTCGCCGGACCATCCGTTGCGGCGGGGCGCGAGCTCGTGGACTCCAGCGTACGGGCGGAATAGTTCCGGGGTGGCATCCGTTCCGGATTTCAGTTTAACTTTCAACCAATTGACTTCTGGAGGCGAACCTCGATGCAGTTCGGAATCTTCACCGTCGGTGACGTGACCACCGATCCGACCGACGGTCGCACCCCGACCGAGCACGAGCGGATCAAGGCGATGGTCGCCATCGCGCTGAAGGCCGAAGAGGTCGGCCTCGACGTCTTCGCGACGGGCGAGCACCACAACCCGCCGTTCGTGCCGTCGTCCCCGACCACGATGCTGGGGCACATCGCGGCGCGCACCGAGAACCTGATCCTGTCCACCTCGACGACGCTGATCACCACCAACGACCCGGTGAAGATCGCCGAGGACTACGCGATGCTCCAGCACCTGGCGGACGGGCGCGTCGACCTGATGACGGGCCGCGGCAACACCGGACCGGTCTATCCCTGGTTCGGGCAGGACATCCGCCAGGGCATACCGCTCGCCATCGAGAACTACGCCCTCCTCCACAGGCTGTGGAGGGAGGACGTCGTCGACTGGGAGGGCAAGTTCCGTACGCCGCTGCAGGGCTTCACGTCCACGCCGCGGCCGCTGGACGGTGTCCCGCCGTTCGTGTGGCACGGCTCGATCCGGTCGCCGGAGATCGCCGAGCAGGCCGCGTTCTACGGCGACGGCTTCTTCCACAACAACATCTTCTGGCCGGCGGAGCACACCAGGCGGATGGTCGCGCTCTACCGGAAGCGGTACGCGCACTACGGACACGGCACCCCGGAGCAGGCCGTCGTGGGACTCGGCGGACAGGTGTTCATGCGCAGGAACTCCCAGGACGCGGTCAGGGAGTTCCGCCCGTACTTCGACAACGCGCCCGTCTACGGGCACGGCCCGTCGCTGGAGGACTTCACCGAGCAGACGCCGCTGACCGTCGGCTCCCCGCAGCAGGTCATCGAGCGGACCCTCGGCTTCCGTGAGGTCGTCGGCGACTACCAGCGCCAGCTGTTCCTGATGGACCACGCGGGACTTCCGCTGAAGACCGTCCTGGAGCAGCTCGACATCCTCGGCGAGGAGGTCGTTCCGGTGCTGCGCAAGGAGTTCGCCAACCTGCGGCCCGCCGGGGTGCCGGACGCCCCGGTCCACCCGGCCGTGGCCGCCGCCCGCGTCACCGGCGGCGACAGCGCCGGCACCGCCGACGGCACCGGCACCCGTGAGGAGGACTGACCATGGCGCAACTGAAGCTCGTCGCCGTGTCGGCGGGGCTGAGCAGTCCCTCGTCCACCCGGCTGCTGGCCGACCGGCTGGCCGAGGCGGCCCGGCAGCGTCTGGCGGAGCAGGACCGGAAGGTGGAGGTCGAGGTCGTCGAGCTGCGCGATCTGGCCACCGCCATAGCCAACAACCTGGTGACCGGCTTCCCCTCGCCCACGCTGGGCGCGGCCGTCGACGCGGTGACGGAGGCGGACGGCGTGATCGCCGTGTCACCGGTCTTCACGGCTTCGTACAGCGGGCTGTTCAAGTCGTTCTTCGACCTGGTGGACCCGCGGGCGCTGACCGGCAAGCCCGTCCTCGTCGCGGCGACCGGTGGCACCGCGCGGCACTCCCTCGTCCTCGACCACGCCATGAGGCCGCTCTTCGCCTATCTGCGGGCGCTGGTCGTGCCGACCGCCGTGTACGCGGCGTCGGAGGACTGGGGCTCCAGCGGCGACGAGTACACCGAGGGGCTGCCCACCCGGATCCGCAGGGCCGGCCGTGAGCTGGCCGAGCTGATGGCGAGCCGGCCCGCCCGCGAGCAGGGGTCGGACGAGCTGACGGAGTTCGAGCAGCAGCTCGCGGACCTCCGCTTCGACTGACGGGAGCGGTCCGTGCTCGGCGGCTCCGGCGCGGGGCGTCGGGCGGCGGGCGCATGCCTCCGAAGCCAAGTGTCAGCGCCGCCTCCCATCGTCTCCGCCATGAGTCCCGCACTCATCGGGCGCGAGCGCCCCGTGGGCATCCTCCGGGCCGAGATCGGCCGGGCGCGTGCGCGTACCGGCCGGGGCAGCAGGTCCGATGGCGGCTCTGAGCCGCGCCTCCCCGGCAGACCTCCCCCGGCCGCGCCCGCACGCCCGGACGGAGTTCGTGTGTTACCGGCTGGAAGCGCTGGGACCCCGAGCCGGGGGCCTGCCGGGCCGGGGAGCACGGGCCCGGCCCCGTGCGCACGGAGCCGGGCCCGTCCTGCGCGTGGCGTCAGCTCACAGCTCCACCACGTCGCCCACCACGCAGCCCACGTTGTCCGGGCCGCCCGCCTCGTTGGCGAGGACGATCAGTTCCCGTACCGCCTGCTCCGGATCGGCGACACCGGCCGCCACGCGACGCAGCTCCGTCTCCGGGACCACCGTGAACAGTCCGTCGGAGCACAGCAGATAGCGGTCCCCGGCCTCCGCGTCATGGAGGCGCAGATCGGGTTCGGCAGGCGTGTCCGCTCCGTCGAGTGCCTTGAGCAGCATGGCCCGCTGGGGGTGGCAGCCGGCCTCGTCCTCGGTGAGGCTGCCGTCGTCGATCATCGCCTGGACGACCGTGTGGTCATGGGTGATGCGGAAGATCCGCCCACCGCGCATCAGATAGGCGCGGCTGTCGCCGATGTGGACGAGACCGAGCCGGGAGCCGGTCCACAGAAGTGCCGTGAGGGTGGTGCCGGAGTCCGGGAGCTCACGGACGGCACGGTGGGCGAGCTGTACCGCGTCGGCAAGCATGTTGAGCAGTTCACCGGATTCGGCGGACACGCTCTCCAGCGGGCGCAGGGCGTCGATCGCCGCACCGCCCGCCCGCGCGCCCCCGCCGCCGTAACCGTCGGCGACGGCGAGCAGTCGCGGGCCCGCGTACACGGAGTCCTGGTTGGCGTCTCGCACGAGGCCGCGGTCGGAGAGAGCGGCGTAACGAAGCCCCAGAGGTGCGCCGAGTCGTTGCATCGGACGATCCTTTCTCGCTGCCGCGTGGGACAGCCGGTCGACGAGGAAGTCCGCGAGGTCGCGCCGTGCCGCCGTCTCGGCCTCCGCCCGCGCCCAGTAGGCACGGATGTCCCGGGCCGCCGCGTCCGGGTCCGTCGCGTAGAGCGCGCACACGGAGCGGATACGGGCGAGCGGCATGCCGATGCGCCGCAACCAGGCGACCAGCCGGGCGTGCTCCAGCTGCCCCGGGTCGTAGTAGCGGTAGCCGGTGAACGGGTCGACGCGGACCGGGCGCAGCAGATCCTGCTCGTCGTAGCGGCGCAGTGTCTTCGCCGAGAGCCGCGCGGCCCTGGCGAACGCCCCTATGGTCAGCAGTCCCATTCCGGCTTCCCCCCGCTTCCTCCTCGTACCGGGCGCCGCGCCCGGTACGGCCGATGCTGGGGTTTCCCCCGCCGGGAAGGTCAACAGGCGACCGTCACCGGAGCGGGAAGGACGACGGGATGCCGGCCGGTGGTTCCGCCCCGTTGGAGCCACCGGCCGCGCACCGCCACGCGCCTCGTACGGGTCATCCGGCGGGTGCCGCCCCCGGACCCGCGGCTCGAAGGTCCCGGGGACCGACCGGCTCAGCGGACCCGGGACCGACCGGCGGTCCCGCCGGCACCGGCCGGGCTCCGTTCAGCGGCCACCGGCGCCGGCGGGCTCCGGGCTCAGCGGCGGTTGCCTGGCTCCGGACCCGGTCCTGGTGTGCCGGTCCTGGTCGTGCACGAGGCGCCTCCCGCCGCCGTCCCCCGGGACCCGGCCGTCCTCCCGGTCCCACCCCGTAGGCGCGAGATCGCGAGGCGCGGCCGCCGGATCCGATCTGGCGGCTGCGCCCCGCGAGGTGCCCCAGGGCGAGGGACGATCAGTCCTCGTGCACGTAGAAGGTGTAGAACATCACGCAGAACGTGGCCGCCGCGATGATCACGGACAGGACCACCGACGTGAGGATGCTGTCGCCGGACAGGCTGTTGAGGTAGCCGACCGAGCAGCCGACGAGCGCCGCGTACGCCACCGCGCGCAGCTCCCGCGGGAGGCTGTGCTGGTAGCGGCCCAGTGCGTAGCAGAGCCCGGCGATCACCAGGCAGGAGATGAGCCCGATCGCGAACTGCGCGCCCGCGGACTCTCCGGACATGCGGGCGATGAAGGACGTGTAGAGGCCGTAGATCACGCCGATCACGGCCGGCAACGCGATGCCGAGGGTGGTGCCGTGGTGCCGCTCGGGCACCGCCGCGTGGGCCATGGCAGAGCTCCTTCCGCTGCCCCCGATACCCCCCTCCCACCAGCGCACACCCGGGCGGCGGGTGCGGCAAGTGGATCAGGCGGGGGCGCTCGGCGGACCGTGACGCGGGACATGGCGGCACCCGCGCCGCCCTGCGACGGCCCCGCCGCGGACGGGACCGGGCGGGGGGCGCCCGCGCGTCCGTCCCCGGACCGGCGTCCCGGCCCCCGCGATGTGCGCCGACCGAGCCGCGCACCTCCGGCGCGCCGGGGGTCTCCGGTGGCGCGGGGCGTCCCGCCAGGGTTCCACCGCCGGAAGCGTGCGTACCACGAACGGCTCAACAGAAATGTCCGCGATCGACCGTCCGGCTCATGCTGACGCCATGAGCCAACACACTGCACGGAGCACGCCCGGAGCGGGGCCGGACGCCGGCTGGGCGGCGGGGGGCACGCTCTTCGCCGGCGTCCTGATGACGGTCACGGGTGTCATCAGCATCTTCGAGGGGATCGCCGGGATCGTCGAGGACGAGGTCTACGCCCGGGTCGGCAGCTACGTCTTCTCGTGGGACCTCACCGCCTGGGGCTGGGTCCATCTCGTCCTCGGGATCCTGGTGGCGATCACCGGCTGGGGGATCCTCAAGAACCTGGACTGGGCGCGCTATCTGGGCGTCGCACTGGCTTCGCTCAACATCATCGTCCAGTTCCTGTTCCTGCCCTACCAGCCGGTGTGGGCGATCTTCTCGATGGCCATCTCGGTGTTCATCATCTGGGCGCTGGTGACCACGGAGTCGCGCACCGCGGTCTGACCGGGCGATCCGTCCGTGGGCAGCCACCCACGTGCCCCGGAAGGACCTCGCCGATCGGCTTCCCCACGTCCCGCACCGGGGCCCGTCGTGCCGCCGTTGGCACTCGCCGGCCCCTCCCGGGCATGGAACGGGCACGAGGCGAACACGCCGAGGGGGCGCTCGGATCGCCGAGCGCCCCCTCGGCGTCCCCTGCGGGTCCGCGCCGTGGGCACGGGCGCCTCAGCGGGCCGGCGGGCGGTCAGGAGCCGGTGCGCGACGGCGACTCGGGGCGTGGTGGCCCGCCGGTGCGGTGCTCCACCCGGTGGTGGGCCAGTCCACTGCCCGGGACCCCGCTGCCCGCGGTCCCGCCCGGCTCCTCAGCCGCCGTTCGCCATCAGCTCGAACTCGAACGGGTCGTGCGACGAGAAGATCCGCACGCGACGTGGATGGGACCGGCGCAGTCGGGTCAGCCGCTCCAGCTGGCCCAGGCGCATCTCGTGGTCGTCGGCGACGAGCCGCTGGTGCAGCGCGAGCGGCCGGGGGCAGCGCGGGCGGCGCAGGTCGATCTCGCCGTGGAAGAAGTAGGCATCGCCCGCGTGCAGCAGCCAGCGGTCCGGCTCCTGGACCGCTACCGCGCTGTGGCCGCGGGTGTGGCCGGGCAGCGGCACCAGCAGGATGTCGGGGGACCGCAGCACCCGGGAGGCCGGGAAGCCCATCCAGTCCGAGTCGGCGTGGTCGTGGACGACCCAGTCGACGCCGTGCGCCCACTGGGCGGGCAGGTAGCGGTTCGCCTCGAGGCGGGTGTCGCGCCGCATGGCCGCGCGGTACTCGTCCGCCATCACGTGGACCCGGGCTTGCGGGAAGTCCGCGAGGCCGCCGGCGTGGTCCAGGTCGAGATGGGTGATAACGATGTCCTGGACGTCGTACGGGTCGTAGCCAAGGGCCCGGACCTGGTGGACGGCCGTCCGCGACAGGTCCAGCACCGGCCGCATCGTGCGGCGGAAGAGAGTGCCGAGCCGCCGGGGATCGGAGACCTCGGCGGCGCCGAGACCGGTGTCGACGAGGACGAGCCCGGTCCCGGTCGCGATCAGCAGGCAGTGCGCCACGAGCGGGCCGCCGCCCAGGGGGCGCATCGGCGCGCAGTCGAGGTGGTGGATGGTGATGGCCGAGCGCAGTTGACGGGTCGGGGTCGTACGCACAGACATCTGTGCCTCCTGCTCACAGGGGGATACCCGGCGTGAGGCGGCCGGGCTGGGAGAGGATGGCGGCTGTGCTGTTGTGCTCGGCGGACCGTTCGCTCGTGGCTCCGGTCCCGGAAGGCGCTCATACGGACGGCCGCGTCGTGCGCGGCCGGTCCGTCTTGCATCTCGCCCTGCCTCCACAGCAGTTGCGCCACTTACACCGTAAGTACGAGACAGGAGCGAAGCACTTACGCTGTAAGTCGTCAAGCGTTACCGCGCGTAGCCACCCGAAAGAGGAGCGGTCGTTCATGGCCCGAGGAGCACGACCTGAAGTCCCCGCACCTCGCGAGCCGTTGAGCCGGGACCGGATCGTCGGGGCGGCACTGGTGATCATCGACGAGGAGGGCGTGGAGGCGCTGTCCATGCGCCGTATCGCGGCCCGCCTCGGCGTCCAGGCCATGTCCCTCTACAACCATGTGCGGAGCAAGGACGACATTCTGGACGGGGTGACCGAGTTCATCACCACCGACATGCGGATGCCGCGCCGGGTGACGGGTGGCTGGGAGGACGGCATCCGCGACATCGCGTACGGCTTCCGCAGGGCGTCCCTGCGCCACCCGCAGGCCTGCGAACTGGTGCTGATGCGACAGTTGTCCACCCCCACCGCGCTCGCGCCGGTGGACACGATGATCGCGATGATGCTCGACCACGGCTTCGACGAGGAGATCGCGGTGCACGTGCTGCGGCTGTTCATCTCCTTCCAGGTCGGCACCCTTCTGCAGGAGGTCCGCAGCGCACCGGGGTCGGGCCGCGAAGGCCGGGGCCCGGACGAGAGGCTGGCCGCCCGCACCGCCTACTTCGCCGGCTCCGGTTTCCCCGCCGTCGCGAAGGTCGCACCGATCCTGGCCGTGAACGACCACGAGGCCGAGTTCGCCTTCGGCGTCGAACTGCTCATCTCCGCACTGCGCGGACTGGCCCCGGTGGCGCAGGACTGACACGGCCGGCCGGCGCCGCGGGGTCGCGGCCCGCCCGTCCCACGGCTCGGCGGTACCCGGGCCGGTGCGGACAGGAGCCGCGGTCCGGTCTCCGCACCGGTCCACCGAGTGGCCGAACCCGGGCCGGGGGCGCACTCTGGTGCGTATGAGATCGAGCCATGGCACACGGAACGCCGTCGTGGCCGCCGCGGCCGCCGTCGCGCTCGCGGCAGGGATGACCGGCTGTTCGAACGACAGTGGCGAGACGCCGAAGTCGGTGGCGTCCAAGGCGGGTGAGGCCGTCGAGTCGGCGACGGCGGCAGCGGCCTCCGAGATGGCGAAGATCAAGGGCGGTCTGAACGCCAAGGCCGACGTGAAGGCCGGGCCCACGGAGGCCGTGAACAACCGCCTCTCCAACGAGATCACCGCGACGAACCCCACCGACACGGCCGTCGACTACACGGTCCTGGTCAACTGGAAGGACAGCAGCGGGAATCTGCTCGACGCGACCGTCGTGTCGATCGACGCGGTTCCGCCCGGCGGCACGAAGTCGGCGACGGCGCAGACCCATCGGGACCTGTCCGGTACGCCGCCGGCCGAGATCGGACAGGCGCTCCGGCACTGAGAGCCCGGCACGGCGGCTGCGCCACGGCGCCCGGCCCCGTAGTCCGACCGGACGGGCAGGCCGCCGGTCCCGTGCCGAACCCTGCCGGGCTGTTGGGCCGTTGGGCGCGAGCGGGCGACGCGCCCCAGGGCAGCCGATCCGGCGTCGGACGGCACCGCCCCCTGCTCACCGGAGTGATGAGCAGGACCGTCCGGACCCGACCGGCGATCCTCGGGCGTGAGGCACCCCGCACCCGCGTTCCCGAGCCACGGACACGATCCGGTCCGCCGGACGCGGACCGTACGCGGGGGACCAGGACAGCAAGAACCGTTCGGAATGTCCGCAGTGACCAGGCATGGGTCCAAGACCCACTCCTGCCCGCTGATGAGGAACGGTGACCGTGAAGGAGCGAGTTCGGCTGGCGCCGCCGGCGTGGCTGGTGTCGGGGCTGCGCCCGCAGCGCACACCGGTCAACCGGGCGGCGGTTGCCCGCGCCGCCGTGGCGCTGTCGGCCCCGCTGGCGGTGGGCTTCGCCACGGACCGGCCGGTGTACGGGGCGCTGGCGTCGATGGGCGCGCTCTCGGGGGTCATCGGCGACACTGCCGACGCCTACCGGATGCGGATCTTCAACATCGCCGTGCCCCAGGTCTTCGGCGCCGTCGGCGTCACGCTCGGCACGCTGGTGTACGCCCAGGGGTGGCTCACCGTCGCCGTCCTCACGACCGTGGCCCTCGTCTCCGGGATGATCTCGTCGATCGGCGCCGTCGCCTCGGCCTCGGGACTGCTGCTGCTGCTCAACGCGGTCATCGGATCGGGGCTGCCGCTGCCCCGGCCCTGGTGGACCGCACCGCTCCTCCTCGGGCTCGGCGGTCTGCTCGTACTCGCGCTGGCCCTGCTCGGCTGGCCGCTGCGCGGTGGCGCGCCCGAGCGGTCGGCGGTCGCCCGCGCCTACCGGGCGGTCGCCGACCTGCTGGCGGCGGCCGGCGGAGACACGTACGACGAGCGCCGCCGGGCCGTCACGCAGTCGCTCGACGACTCGTACGACCTGATCCTCGCCCGCCGCGCCCGCGACCACGGCCGCAATCCCATGCTGGTCCGGCTGCTGGCGCAGCTCAACGCCCTGGTCCCGGTGGTCGAGGCGGCCCCCGCCGCACACCAGCGCGGCCGCGCGCTGCCCGCCGCGGTCCCCGCGGCGGTACGGACGCTCGCCGACGCCGTCGAGCGTGGCCGCTCGAGCCCGTACGAGCCGCACCTGCCGCAGCCCGCCACACCCACCGAGCGCGCGGTCGACCACGCGCTGCGGCACGCGACGACCGTGGTCCTGGGGCCGGACCCCGATCCCCACAGCCTGGACGACCGCCTCGGCCGGCCCGCCGCGCTCGGGACCCGTGTCCGCCGCACGACGCGCGACGTGCTGTTCTCCGAGGCGTCCTGGCGTTACGGTCTGCGCCTCGCGCTCTGCATCGGCCTCGCCCAGGCGCTGGTGTCGATCGTGGAACTGGACCGGTCCTACTGGGTCGCCCTCACCGTCACCTTCGTCATGAAGCCGGACTTCGGCTCGGTGTTCTCCCGCGCGGTGGGACGCGGACTGGGGACGGTGGCGGGCCTGGTGGTCGCGGCGGCCGTGCTGACCGAGGTGCCGCGCGGCTGGTGGGACGTGCCCGTGATGGTCCTCCTCGGCGGACTCATCCCCGCGTTCTCGGCGAAGGGGTACGCCTTCCAGACGGCGGCGATCACCCCGGTGATCCTGCTGCTGTCCGACCTGCTCAACCGCCAGGGGATCGGGCTGGTACGGGCACGTCTCGTGGACAGCCTGATCGGCTGCGCGATCGCGCTGGTCGCGGGGTACCTGCTGTGGCCGGAGAGCTGGCACAGCCGCATCGGGGACCGGCTCGCGGACTCGGTCGACCACGCCGCGAGCCATGTGGCGCTGGCGTTCGGCACCGACGCCCGCCGGGGGGAGCGGGCGCGGTCCCGGCGCCGGCTGTACCGGGACCTGTCGGCCGTGCGCTCGGAGTTCCAGCGGGCGCTCACCGAGCCGCCGCCCACGGGCACGCGCGCGGCCGCGTGGTGGCCGCTCGTCGTCGCCGTCGAGCGGATCGCGGACGCGACGACCGCGGCCCGGGTCCGGGTGGACCACGGCGCCCCGCCGCCCACGCGGAGCGAGGTCGACGAGGTCGTACGGCACCTGCGCGAACTCGCCGGGGACATCCGCTCCCGGGAGGAACCCGCCGTGGTGCGGACGCCGCTGGAGGGCGAGGAGAGGAGCGTCCTCGAACCGCTCCGCCAGGAGGTGACGGCGGCCCGCACGATCGCGTCCCCGTCCCGCGCGCCGGGACCGTGACGGCGGAGACGGACCGTCCGGGGCGGGAGGCCACGGCAGGCGGCGATGCCACGGCCACCGGGCGGGGCGCACCGCGCCCGGGGGCCGGACCGCCGGCGGGTCCGCCCCCGGCTCCGACCCGCGGCCCCTCACCCCGCCTGGCGCAGGCCGGACTCGGCACCGACCCGCGGCGTCCCCGTCACCGGGACGGGTGGCCCCGGCCGTGGAGGCGCTCCATCTCCCGCCGGTCGCGCTTCGTCGGCCGGCCCGCGCCCCGATCCCGCACTCCCGTCGGTGCGGTGAGTTCGCGCGGCGGGGGCGGCGGGCTGTTGTCCACGTAGCACTGCACCGCGGCGGGCGCCCCGACGCGCTTGCGGATGATGCGGGAGACCACCACGATCCGCTCCCGGCCCGCGTGGAAGAGACGCACCTCGTCCCCGGCCTTCAGCGCGTGCGCGGGTTTGACGCGCTCCCCGTTGATCCGGACATGGCCTCCACGGCAGGCGGTGGCCGCCTGCGAGCGGGTCTTGGTCAGCCGCACGGACCAGATCCAGCTGTCGACCCGCACGGTCCCTTCCGCGGCCCCCGGGGCCCCCGCGTCATCCGCCATACCACCGAGGGTACGGCGGACGACTACGATGCGCTCCGTCCCCCCGTCGCGGATCCACCCCTTCAGCGCGGCCGAGACCCTGATCCATCGCCACATGCCCTGCCATACAAGGACATTCGATGAGCAGCAACCCCGGCAGAGGGCTCCAGCCCAACGCCCTCGGTACGTTCGACACCATCGTGATGGCGGTCGCCGGCAGCGCCCCCGCCTACTCGCTCGCCGCGACCACCGCCGTTCTGGTGGGCGCCGTGGGACTGGCCGGTCCCGCCGCGCTGCTGTACTGCGCGATACCCATGCTCGGCATCGTCCTGGCCTTCGGCCGTCTCGGCCGGATCGACGTCAACGCCGGAGCCAGCTACTCCTGGGTGGGCCGCACGCTTCACCCGTTCCTCGGCTTCCTCTCCGGCTGGGCCCTGGTCGTCTCCGCGACGATCTTCATGGTGGCCGGCTCCCTGCCGGCCGGTGCGATGACCCTCGCGCTCTTCGACCCGGACCTCGCAGGCGACACCGGACTGGCGGCCCTGGTGGGCGCCTGCTGGTTCCTGGTGATGCTGCTGGTGGTCCTCGGCGGGGCACGGCTGACCGTGCGGGCACAGCTGCTGCTGACCGGCGTCGAGGTGCTGCTGCTGGTGCTGTTCCTGCTGGCCGCGCTCCTGCACAAGGGCTCCGCGGCCGCCTTCGACTGGTCCTGGCTGGGCTTCTCGCACTTCGACGGCGCCTCCGGCTTCGCCTCGGGCGCGCTCATCGCCGCGTTCTACTACTGGGGCTGGGACGTCACGAGCAACCTCAGCGAGGAGACGCGCGACAGCCGCAGGACGGCCGGTGTCGCGAGCCTCGTCGGCGTCGGCGTGGTGCTCCTGCTCTTCGTGGCGTTCACGGTCGCCGTCAACGTCATCCTCACGTCGGAGCAGAGTCTGGCGGGCGGCGGCAACGCCCTCGGCGTGCTGGGCGACGAGATCTGGCCCGGCGTCGGCGGCAAGCTGCTGATCGTCGCGGTGATGCTGTCGACGGTCGCCACCCTGGAGACCACCCTGATCCAGGTCACCCGCTCGCTGTTCGCGATGGGCCGGGACCGCACGATGCCCCCTGCCCTCGGCTCCGTGCACGAGCGCTGGAACACCCCCTGGGTCGCGATCGCCGTGGTGGGGGCGGTCGCGCTGGTGATGCTCTTCGCCGCGACGGCCCTCGGCTCGGTCGGCGACGTGCTCTCCGACGCCGTCAACGCGATCTCCCTCCAGATCACCGTGTACTACGGCCTCGCGGGCATCGCCGCAGTCGCCGCGTACCGCGGCATGCTGCTGACGTCGGTGAAGAGCTTCCTGCTCGGCGGGGCCTGGCCGCTGCTCGGCTCGGCCTTCATGTTCTGGATCTTCTTCGAGTCGCTGAGCGAACTGAGCACCGCCTCGATCGTGATCGGTCTCGGCGGGCTGGCGGCCGGGGTGGTCCCGATGCTCTGGTACTGGCGGCAGGGCAGCGCGTACTACCGGCCCGCGAAGCTCGACGCGGCACGGGCCATCGAGGCGGAGGCCGCGTACTCCGGTGCCGCCTCCACCCGGCACGACGGTCCTCGCGACGCCATGGCGACGGACTTCTGACCGCAGAAAGCAGGCTGGGACATGGTTGCTGCTCGCCGCCGTTTCGAGCCGGTCCTCGACCCGGACTTCGGTGACCGGGCGCTGACGGAGGCCCGCCACGACATCGTGATCGGACGCTGGCAGGGGGTGCGCGACCTGCTGCACGCCACCGGGCCGGACTGGCCGCGCCGCACCCACCGGCTGCGGCAGCTCTCGCACGTCGCGGCGGGGTCCTCGGCCGTCGAGGCGTGGTGGGCGGCCGAACCGGAGAACCCCGACGCGGCCGTGCTGCGCGCCGCGACCACGGTGGTTCGGGTCTTCGACGACGCCATCGCTCGGGGCCGGGGCACCTCCGTGGACCGCGACCGGATCGACGTGGCGGTGATGGCCTGCATCGGTGCCGCCGAGGCGGCGCCCGCGGACCCGATGCCGTGGGTGTCGCTGCTGACGGTGGCCCGGCTCTACGACGGCGGTGTCGGGCGGCGTCAACTCCGTTCCTGGTGGGACGAGTTGCGACAGCGCGACCCGGACAACGTCGAGGGCCACGTGCAGTTGCTGCGCTACTGGTCGGCGCGCTGGCACGGCACGCACGGCTCCATGTACGACGTCGCCCGCGACGCGGCGGGCGCGGCCCCGCCCGGCTCCCCGCTTCCGGTGCTCGTGCAGATCGCCCGGGTGGAGGAGTTCCGCTATGTGGCCGAGGGCTCCCGCGGCCGGGCCCCGGTCCGCGACTTCGGCCAGCACTGGAAGCACGAGCTCGCGGTGACCGAGGTGCGGCGCACCTGGGAACGCTGGATCGGCGGCCGGCCGGCGGGCCCGGTCCTCCCCGAGGAGGTGGGCGAGCTGAACCATCTGACGCACGCCGCCTGTTACGCGGGCGAGACGGACATGGCACGCCGGCTGTTCGCGATGCTCGGCACGCGGGCGGCACGGGTCCCCTGGTCGTACACGGGCGACCCCGCCGAGCAGTTCGCCCGGTTCCGCGCGGCGACCGCCTCCGACTGATGCCCCGGCCGGCGCGGAGTGCCGCCGCGGACGGGCGCGGCGGCCCCGTGGGCACGGCCTCCCCCGTGGGCCCGGCGGGAGCGGCCGGGCCCACGGGGCTCACCGGGGTCAGACGCCGATGCCGCGGCCGTCCTTGCGGTAGACGGCGACGACCGACGGGCGCACGAGGCGGCCCGGTCCGTCGGGCCACGCCGATGCGGGCTTCTCGACGGTCGCCCCGTCGATCTCCCCCGGGTGCTGGACGGCGACGATCACCCGGCGGTCCTGGATGATCGGACCGCAGGTCTCGGCGCCCTTCGGCACCGTGAGGAACTGCTTCAGCTCACCCCGGCGCTCGCCGGTCGTCGCGACCCCGAACAGGCCGTCGTGCGAGCCGAGCTGGCCGCCGTCGGTGGAGATCCACAGGTTGCCGTGCGGGTCGAAGGCCACGTTGTCCGGGCAGGAGATCGGGCTGACCTTCTCCTTCGGGTAGCCGGCGAAGTACGTGGCCGGGTCCTCCGGGTCGCCCGCGACCAGGAACAGCCGCCAGGCGAAGCCGTCGGAGGACGGGTCGTCCCAGTGCTCGGCGAGCTCCAGGATCTGGCCGTGCTTGTTGAGGTTGCGGGGGTTGGCCTCGTCCGCGCCCGGCTTGCCGGCCTTGCCCCGGTCGGTGTTGTTGGTCAGCGCGACGTACACGCGGCCCGTGCGCGGGCTCGGCTCCACGTCCTCGGGGCGGTCCATCTTGGTGGCGCCGACCTTGTCGCCGGCGAGGCGGGTGAAGACGTACACCTCCTCGGCGGTCATGCCCGGGACGTGCGAGACGTCGCCGGTGGCCAGCGGGATCCACACACCGCCGCCGTCGAACTCGCCGTCGTTCGGGAGCTTGCCGGTGCCGTCGATGTCCTGGGGGGAGTCGCCGGTGAGCTTCGCGACGTACAACGTGCCCTCGTCCAGCAGCGTCAGGTTGTGCGCGCGGGCGGCACGGCTGTCGCCCTTCCTCATCCGCCTCGACGAGACGAACTTGTAGAAGTAGTCGAAGCGTTCGTCGTCGCCCATGTACACGACCGGGCGGCCGTCCCGGGTCAGCCGGGGCTGCGCGGCCTCGTGCTTGAAGCGGCCGAGGGCCGTGCGCTTGCGGGGCGTGGAGTCCGGGTCGTACGGGTCGAGCTCGACGACCCAGCCGAAGCGGTGCGACTCGTTGGGCTCCTGGGCCGCGTCGAAGCGCTTGTCGAAGCGCTCCCACTTGCGCTCGGTGGCGCCGGTGGTCAGGCCGTAGCGCTTGTCGGTGGCGCTGGTGCCGTTGGCGAAGTACTGGTTGAAGTTCTCCTCGCCGTGGAGCGTGGTGCCCCAGGGGGTAGTACCGCCCGCACAGTTGTTGAGCGTACCGAGGACCTTGGTGCCGGTCGGATCGGCGGACGTCCTGAGCAGGGCGCTGCCCGCGGCGGGGCCGGTGAGGCGGAACTCGCTCGTGGCCGTGAGACGGCGGTTGAGCCAGTGGCGGGTGACGGGCGTGAGCTTGCCGCTCCTGCGCTCCTCCTGGACGACGACCACGGAGAGGCCGTGCGCGGCCCAGGCGATCTCGACCTGCTCGCGGGTCGGGTTGGCGGCGTCGTAGCCCTTGAACATCAGCTGCTCGTCCGTGTACTCGTGGTTGGCCACGAGTACCTGGCGGCCGTGCTCGCGCAGCGGCAGCAGGCTGAGGAAGTCGTTGTTGTAGCCGAACTGGCCTGCCTGCGCCCTGGCCGTCTGCCGGTCGGCGTCGAACGCGGGCGCGCCGCGCAGGATCGGCTCGCCCCAGCGGATCACCACGTTCTGGGCGTACCCCTCGGGAACCGTCACCTTGTCGGCGGTGTTGGGCCCGACCGGCGTGAAGCGCAGACCGCGGGCGCCGTCGCGCGTGCCGCCTCCGTGTCCGCCGTGGCGGGCGTCGCCGGCGGCGGGCACCGCGGCGGCCTGCGCGGACGGCGCGTTCTGCGCGATGACGGCACCGCCGGCGGCGGTGGCAACGGTCACGACCGCGGCGGTGCGCATCATGGAACGCCGCGACAGCGTCCCGGCGATGACGTCACCGGCGTACTCGTTGTCGCTGGTGTTCGGCACCTCGTGGAAGCAGGCGTCACCACAGCGGTACCGGCAGGTGAGAGCGGAACGACCGCCCGCGTGGTTCGAGCTCAGGAGCGGCAGAATTCTGCGCACGTCTTCCCCAATCCCCTCGGCGCCCGGCGCCGACATCGTGTCGGAATGTCTCCGGCCGCGACGGTAGGGGCACATGTGTGCAGTGCGGCGGCAGCCAGGTGAACGGGGGATGAATCCGGAGCGACCGGGGCGCTCTTGACGCGGGAGGGGCTTGCGGCCGTACGGAAGAGGCGGCCGCTAACCTTACGTGTCCGCGCTGGCCGGAGCTGCGGCGTTGCCGCAGCCGGGCCGGACAATGCCGGAAAATGCGGACATTGATCGCACCCAATTCACGCGAAAGGCCTCGCTCATGGGCATTCGGAGCTTGCTGCGAAAGGTGTTTGGACGCGAGCGTACGGAGTCGTCCTCACCGGCCTCCACGACGACCCCCACCGTCCCCGCCTCCGTCCCGCCCCAGGCCGAGGCCCCCAACCCGCAGGACCGTGCGGCGGATCTGGTGGCGGCGGCGTTCGACACTTCCCCGGGCACGCGCCCGACGATCCCGCCGGCCCGGACTCCGTCCACGCCGGACGCGGCCGACGCGGCCGGGCAGGACAAGCCCGCCGGGGACGGTGCCGCCGCGACCGCCCCGGCTGCGGGGACCGAGGCGGCTCCGGCCGCCGAGCCGGGGTCCGCCGCGACCGAAACGCCCACGGCGGACGCGGAGACGAAGCCGGCCGCCGAGGACGCGGACAGCGCGGCGCCCGGGACCACCGCGGCGCATGCGGCCGATGCGGCCGATGCCTCGACGTCCGGGACTGCCGTGGACGACCCCGCTCCCGCCTCCGACGCGAGGACAGGTACGGAGGAGGCCGAGCCGGTCGCGGGTGAGGCGACCGCCGAGACCGAACCGGCGCCCGGAACGGGTACGGACGCCGACGCCGCGGTCG
This sequence comes from Streptomyces sp. HNM0645, assembly GCF_030056615.1. Lineage (NCBI taxonomy): Bacteria > Bacillati > Actinomycetota > Actinomycetes > Kitasatosporales > Streptomycetaceae > Streptomyces > Streptomyces sp. HNM0645. Next base: position 77,538 of record NZ_JASHLT010000042.1, read on the forward strand.
CGAAGCCCGCGGAGGAAGACACGGCCGAGGCTGAGCCCGAGGCCACAGCGGTGGCGATCGGCGACGCCCTGGAGCCGGCCACCGAGGCGGACACCACCGCCGACGCGGCGCAGGCGGAGCCCGCCACCGCGGCCGACGCCGAGGCGGACACCACCGCGGGCGACACCGCTCCCACGACGCGCGAACCCGTCGCCGCCGACGACGGCACCGGAACGGCTCCTGCCTCCGACGTGACCGCGGCCGGGCCGGCCACCGACGCTGCCCCGGCCCCCGCCGCGGACACCACCGTCGAGCCGAAGCCCGAACCCGCGGACACCACCGTCGAGGCCGAGGCGAAGTCCGAACCCGCGGACACCACCGTCGAGGCCGAGGCGAAGTCCGAACCCGCGGACACCACCGACGCTGCCCCGGCCCCCGCCGCGGACACCACCGTCGAGCCGAAGCCCGAACCCGCGGACACCACCGTCGAGGCCGAGGCGAAGTCCGCGGTCGAGCCCGTCGCGGCCGCCTCTGCTCCGGTCGCGGCAGCCACCGGCGCCGAAGCCGAGGCCGTCGAGAAGCCCTCCGCCGCAGCCACCGACACCGAGACGGACCCCGAGCCGACCCCCGAGCCCGTCGCCGCCGCGACCGGGACCATCGCGACCTCCCGCACTACCGACGACACCGCCGCCACCGGCAAGCCCGCCTTCTCCCTCGCACGTGTCAAGGCGCGGGCCGCGGCACTCGTCGGCGCGTACAAGGCGGCCGGGGCGGCGCTCAAGGGGGCGGGGGCCGCCGGGGCGCGGGCGAAGGTGTACCTCGTGCTGGACCGGTCCGGGTCGATGCGGCCGTACTACAAGGACGGCAGCGCGCAGCAGCTCGGTGAGCAGACCCTCGCGCTCGCCGCCCACCTCGACGAGGACGCGTCCGTCCACGTCGTGTTCTTCTCGACGGACATCGACGGCACCGGCGAGCTGACGCTCGCCGAGCACGAGGGCCGCGTCGACGAACTGCACGCGGGCCTCGGGCACATGGGGCGTACCAGCTACCACCGGGCCGTCGAGGAGGTCGTCGCGCACTTCGAGAAGTCCGGTGCCGGCGGCCCCGCGCTCGTCGTCTTCCAGACCGACGGCGCGCCCGACGCCAAGCAGCCCGCCAGGCAGGCGCTGGCGGAGGCGGCCGGAAAGCCGCTGTTCTGGCAGTTCGTGGCGTTCGGTGAGTACGACGCCAAGGGCTTCGACTTCCTGCGCAAGCTCGACGCCGACGCCTCCGTGGAGAACGCCGCGTTCTTCCACGCCGGCCCGGACCCCCGCGAGCTCACCGACGAGGAGCTCTACGAGGGGCTGCTCGGCGCGTTCCCGAAGTGGCTGGACCGCCGCGGCGGCTGATCGCCGTGACCCGGCCGGTGCCGCCGGACGGCCGCACCGGCCGGGGACGGGACCGCGCGCCCGCAACGCGGCCCGGGCCTGCCCCCACCGAGGTGCGCCCACGGGTGGGGGAAGGTTCCGGGGGCGCGGAGGCGTCGTGTTGCGGACGCTCAAGCGTGATGGGCGGCGTGCGGAGGACGGTCCGCACCCGGTGAACGGGCCGGGGCGCCCCGCTCATGCCGTCCCGAAGACGAGCCCCGGGGGACGCCGGACGCCGCCCGCCCGGCGCGGCCGGGCACGAACCCTCAGCCGTCGCGGTCGAGGACCACCACGTCGTGGTCGTGCAGACCCAGGTGGGCGAGGGCGGCGTCCCCGCGGTGGACGGTGTCGACGGCGAAACCTGCCCTCCGCACCCCGGTGGCGATCAGCGCCGCCGGCACTTCCTCGTCCTCCGCGACCAGTACCCGCATCCCCCCTTCCCACCGGACCGAATGTTTCGGGAACGTCTCCGCCCTTTGTGCATGTGAGTCGATCTTCCGGCGGCCGTTAGGATTTCGACCATGGCGGCCACTGGATCCGAGAAGCAGGGGACGAGCGAAGGCGTGAAGGCCTTTTACGTATCGACCCCCATCTACTACGTCAACGACGCTCCTCACCTGGGCCACGCCTACACGACCGTCGCAGGCGACGTGCTCACGCGCTGGCACCGTCAGCGCGGCGAGAAGGTGTGGTACCTCACCGGCACGGACGAGCACGGTCAGAAGATCATGCGCACCGCGGAGGCGAACGGCGTCACCCCGCAGGAGTGGTGCGACAAGCTCGTGGAAGAGGCGTGGAAGCCCCTCTGGGAGCACTTGGAGATCGCGAACGACGACTTCATCCGCACGACCGAGCGCCGGCACACCGACCGCGTCCAGGAGTTCGTGCAGGACCTGTACGACAAGGACGAGATCTACAAGGGCGGGTACGAAGGCCCGTACTGCGTGGGCTGTGAGGAGTACAAGCTCCCCGGCGAGCTGCTGGACGGCGAGGGGGACTTCGCCGGCGAGAAGCTGTGCCCCGTGCACAAGAAGCCGGTGGAGATCCTCAAGGAGGAGAACTACTTCTTCAAACTCAGCGAGTACGGCCCGAAGCTGCTGGAGTTCTACGAGGCCAACCCCGGCTTCATCCAGCCCGAGTCCGCCCGCAACGAGGTCGTGAACTTCGTCAAGCAGGGGCTGCAGGACCTGTCGATCTCCCGATCGACGTTCGACTGGGGCATCCCGATCCCGTGGGACGAGAAGCACGTCATCTACGTGTGGGTCGACGCCCTGCTGAACTACGCGACGGCGGTCGGCTACAACGAGAACCCGGCGAAGTTCGCGGACACCTTCCCCGCGGACGTGCACCTCGTCGGCAAGGACATCCTCCGCTTCCACGCGATCATCTGGCCCGCGATGCTGATGGCGCAGGGCCTCCCGGTGCCCGGCAGGGTCGCGGCCAACGGCTGGCTGATGGTCGGCGGCGAGAAGATGTCGAAGTCGAACCTGACCGGCATCAAGCCCCAGGACCTGACCTCGCACTTCGGCGTGGACGCGTACCGCTGGTACTTCCTGCGCGCGATCGCGTTCGGCCAGGACGGCTCGTTCTCGTGGGAGGACTTCTCCGCCCGCTACACGAGCGAGCTCGCCAACGACTACGGCAACCTGGCGTCGCGGGTCGCCGCGATGGTGGGCAAGTACTTCGGCGGCTCGCTGCCCGAGGCCACCGCGAACGGCGAGGCCGAGAAGGCGGTCCAGGAGGGCCTGGCGAAGGCCGTGGCCGAGGCCGACCGCAGGATCGGCGAGGAGCTGGACTTCCAGGGCGGCATCCTGGCGGTCTTCGAGTTCGTGAAGCAGGTCAACGGCTACATCACGGAGCAGGAGCCGTGGAAGGTCGCCAAGGACGAGTCCGAGGAGGGCCGCGCCCGCCTCGCGACCATCCTCTACACGGCGGCCGAGTCGCTGCGAGCCGTGGCCGTGCTGCTGAACCCGGTCATGCCGGACACCTCGCAGAAGCTGTGGGACTCCCTGGGCGCGGAGGCGTCGCTGGGCACCCTGGCCGCCCAGCGGGTCCAGGACGCCGCGGAGTGGGGCGGGCTGCCGCCCGGCTCGACGGTGACGAAGGGCGCGGTGCTCTTCCCGCGCCTCGAGGAGCCCAACAAGGCCTGAGGGGCCCGGGAGGCCCCCCGGAGCCGACGCGTCCGGTGCGCACGCTCACCTGACCGGCCCGCCGGACGCAGGCCGCGGCGCGCCCGAGCGCATGGCGGGGTCGGGGAAGACACGGTTTCCCCGGCCCCGCCGCGTATCCGCCCCGCAGCGGGCGGACGGCGCGCGACGGGCCGACGGCCCGGCGGGCGGCACCTCGCACCGGTCGGCGGTCATCGGTCCGGCGCCGTCCCGCCGGCCGGTCAGCGCGCCAGTGAGGCGCTGTCGCCCATCACGACCACCGGCCGCTTGTCCGGGTCCAGCAGGCGCAGCAGGTCGGCCATCCGGTCCAGTCCGAGCGAGACGCAGCCCTGGGTCGGGCCGTCGTGGTCGACGTGGATCCAGACGCCCCCGCCCCGGTCCCAGCCCATGGGCCGCCGCTCGTCGAGCGGTGTCAGTCCGGATTCCCGGTTGTAGTTGATCGCGACGACGTAGTCGAAGGAACCCCGCAGGGTCTCGCCCCGGAAGCCGGTGCCGATGGCCACGAACTCCTCGGACTGGTGGTACGGGAGTTTCGTGCCCGGGTCGGGCAGCCGGCCGCCTGCGTCGGTGAGCCCGAAGACGCCGATCGGCGAGCGGTGGTCCCCGGCCCAGTGCTCGTCGGTCCATCCTTTCAGGGCGTTGCGCGCGGGCCAGGGCCCGGCGACGGCCCGCCAGCGCCCGTCCTTGTCGCGCTCGTAGAGCGTGGCCGTGGACTCGCTGGAGTTCGTCGACCTTCCGCTCACCAGGAATGCCTGGTCGGTGGCGTCGGGAACGAGCTCACTGGTCCTGGGCCCGAGCCCGGGGAGCCGGGTGGGCCCCACACGGTCGGCGGCGGGCGGGCCGGCGTGCGGTGCCGCGGGGGAACCGGCCGGCGGACCGGCGTGCGGCGCTCCGGCTTCCGGCGCCGCGGGGAGGGGGCCGGCGGCGGGGGGCGGCGCCGAGGGCTTCGCGCAGCCCCCGAGCAGCAGTCCGGCGGCCAGCAGTGGCAGCGCTGCTCTGGTCAGTACGGTGCTGAGCACTCCGCGATGTCCTCTCGTGATCCTCGCGCGGTGCGAGCGGCCGGGCGGTCCGGGCGGTTCACACGGCGCGTGCGGTCCGGGCGGCCCCTGCGGCGCGTCCCGCGCCTGGCGGCCGGGTCCCGGTGGGCCGTCGACGGCTCCTCGCGTGCATTCCCGCTGCCGTGCCGCCCGTCGTCGGCACGAGGCCGTGAACGACTCGGAAGGAGCACGAAAACAACGCGGAAGGGCCCGGAACCCGAAGGACGCCGTGGGTCAGTGCGTCCCCGGTGGTTCCGGGCCCTTCCGTGATCATCGCCGCGCCGGCGCCCTCGTGCGGCGGGCCCGCCCAGTGGGCCCGCCCCTCACCGGGCGGACGGGTGCGGCACCGGCCTCACTTGGTGGGCTTGTACGGCGTCGGCTTCGCCGGCCCCTTGTAGATGCCGATGTGCAGCTCCTTCAGACGGGCTTCCTCGACCTCCGCGGGGGCGCCCATCAGCAGGTCCTGCGCGTTCTGGTTCAGGGGGAACGCGATGGTCTCGCGGATGTTCGGCTCGTCGGCCAGCAGCATCACGATGCGGTCGACCCCGGGGGCGATGCCGCCGTGCGGCGGGGCGCCGTACTGGAAGGCGCGGAGCATTCCGGAGAACTCGCGCTCGACGGTCTCACGGTCGTAGCCCGCGATCTCGAAGGCCTTGAACATGATGTCGGGCTCGTGGTTCCGGATGGCACCCGACGACAGCTCGACGCCGTTGCAGACGATGTCGTACTGCCATCCGAGGACGTCCAGCGGGTCCTGGGTCTCCAGGGCCTCCAGACCGCCCTGCGGCATGGAGAAGGGGTTGTGCGAGAAGTCGATCTTCCCGGTCTCCGGGTCCTTCTCGTACATCGGGAAGTCGACGATCCAGCAGAACCGGAAGACGTTCTCCTCGAAGTGACCGGAGCGGCGCGCGGCCTCGACCCGCACCGCACCCATGATCTTGGAGACCTCGTCGAACTCGCCCGCGCCGAAGAACACCGCGTGGCCGGGCTTGAGGCCCAGGCGCTCGGTGAGGAGCTCGACGTTCCCCTCGGTGAGGAACTTGGCGATCGGGCCGGACAGCGCCCCGTCGTCACCGACGCGCACCCAGGCCAGGCCCTTGGCGCCCTGCTCCACGGCGTACTCGCCGAGCTGGTCGAAGAACTTCCGCGGCTGGTCCTGGACGGCCGGCACCGGCAGGGCGCGGACGTGCTTCCCGGCGAACGCCTTGAACTCCGAGCCCTCGAAGACGTCGGAGATGTCGACGAGCTCCAGCTGCGCCCGCAGGTCCGGCTTGTCGGAGCCGTACTTGAGCATCGCCTCGCGGAACGGGATCCGCGGGAACGGCGAGGTGACGTGGCGGCCGCCGCCGAACTCCTCGAACAGCTCGGTCATCAGCCTCTCGACCGGCCGGAAGACGTCCTCCTGCTCGACGAAACTCATCTCGATGTCGAGCTGGTAGAACTCGCCGGGCGAGCGGTCGGCGCGGGCGTCCTCGTCGCGGAAGCAGGGCGCGATCTGGAAGTAGCGGTCGAAGCCCGCGATCATCAGCAGCTGCTTGAACTGCTGGGGCGCCTGCGGCAGGGCGTAGAACTTGCCGGGGTTCAGCCGGGACGGCACCAGGAAGTCACGGGCGCCCTCGGGGGAGGTCGCGGTGAGGATCGGGGTGGCCATCTCGTTGAAGCCGAGCGCGGTCATCTTGTGCCGGATGGCGGAGATGACCGCGGTGCGCAGCATGATGTTGCGGTGCATGCGCTCGCGGCGCAGGTCCAGGAAGCGGTACTCCAGGCGCCGCTCCTCGTTGACGCCGTCGTCCGTGTTGATCGTGAAGGGCACCTGGGCCGAGGAGCCGAGCACCTCGACGTCGGTGACCTCGATCTCGATCTCGCCGGTCGGCAGGTCCGGGTTGACGTTGTCCGTGCCACGGGCGGAGACCTTGCCGTCCACGCGGACGACGGACTCCTTGCTGAGGTGGCTCAGGGCCTCGTTGGCCGGGGTGCCGGGACGGGCGACGAGCTGGACCAGACCGTAGTGGTCGCGCAGATCGATGAAGAGGATGCCGCCCAGGTCTCGGCGATTGTGCAGCCAGCCGCTCAGCCGGACGTCGGTGCCGACGTCAGAGGCGCGGAGCTCGCCGCAGGTGTGGGACCTGTACCGATGCATCGTCGTTCATCCAGTCTTCGCGATGGGGGATGTGGGCGGACCCACCAAGGTTACCGCCCGGCCCATGGTCGCCCTTCCGGATTACGGCGCGGTGCCGCGCGGCCCGGCGGCACCGCGGATCCACCGTGACCGGCCGGACCCTGCGCCCCAGCGGGTGTGGGCCGGAGCAACCTGAATAGAGTAGGAAAATGCGCACCGAGGACGTCCTGGCCGCGACGGCGACCGGCCTGTGGCGCTGGGACAACGCGGCCGGGACCGTGAGCCTCGACGCGGAGGCCGCCCGGTTGCTCGGGCTGCCCGGTGGGGGCGGCACGTACACCACCTCGGCCGTGCGCTCTCGTCTGCACCCCGTCGACTGGAACGAGGTCAGCGGCATCATCGGGCTCGCCGTGGCCGAGGGGACCCTCGCCGAGTCCCGGGTGCGGGTCGTCGACATGGAGGGACGGGTGCTGCGCACCGTGCGCAGCAGGTCCAGGCCGGTGGTCGAGGGCGACGGCTACCAACTGTTCGGCACGATCCAGGAGGTCCCGGAGCCGCAGCCGGGCACGAGCGCGCACACCCCGGTCACCGGCGACTGGCGGCGCTCCCGCGAGGCGTTCCTGCTGGACGCGGGCCGGGCGCTGGCCGAGGCCCGGTCCACCGCCGAGGTGCTGCGGGTCGCCGCGTCGCTGTCGATGCCGGGCTTCTCCCCCGACGGTCTCGCCGTCTTCGGCGTCGCGGCGGACCGGCTCAAGGTCCTCGGGCACCACGGCTACGACGAGCACGAGACCGGACCCCTCGCCGACATGCCGCTCGACACCGAGTACCCGGCCGCCGAGGTCATCCGCACGGGACGGGCCCTCTACGTGCCGACGCCGGAGGACTACCGGCGCCGGTACCCCACGATGTGGCCGCTGATCGAGGTCTACGGCAGGCAGTCGTGGGCCTTCCTGCCGCTGATCGTCGCGGGTCGCACGATGGGCACCTGGATGGCCGCGTTCAGCCATCCCGTGGCCTTCACACCCGACGAGCGCTCGGTCCTGACCACGGTGGCCCGGATGTTGGCGCAGGCGCTGGCCCGCGCCGGGGTGGCCGAGAGCGAGCGGGAGCTGTCGCAGGGGCTCCAGCGCTCGATGATGCCGTCGCTGGGGCCGGGCATCCCGGGCATGTCGGTGGCGGCCCGGTACGTGCCGACCGGCGGCGGCCTCCAGGTCGGCGGCGACTGGTACGACCTGATCCCGCTGCCCGGCGGCTCCCGTGCCGACGGAGCGGGCAGTGGGAGGATCGCGCTGGTCATCGGCGACGTCCAGGGCCATGACGTGCGGGCGGCCGGGCTGATGGGGCAGCTGCGGACCGCCCTGCGCGCGTACGCCGCCGAGGGCCACCGCCCCGACGCGGTGCTGGCCCGGGCCTCCCGCTTCCTGGCCGGGCTGCACGACTACACGGAGAGCGAGGCGTACGACGACGGCGATCCCGTGGGCGGTCACACCGCCCCGCGCTTCGCGACCTGCCTCTACCTGGAGTGCGACCCGGCGACCGGCTCGATCGAGATCGCCCGGGCGGGGCACCCCGATCCGGCGATCAGGATGGCCGACGGCACGGTGATCCTGCGGCCCACGGCCGGCGGTCTGCCGCTGGGTATCGACCCGGACTCCGACTACCCGACGACGCAGATCGTGCTGGAACCCGGCGAGACGATCATGATCTGCACGGACGGGCTGCTGGAGACCGGCGGGCACGACCTGGACAGCGGATGGGAACGGATCCGGTCCGTGCTGGAGGAGCACCCGGACGAGGTCGGCTCGCTGGAGAAGCTCGCGGACGCGCTGGTGCAGGCCGTGCACGGGCCGGCCTCGCACCACACCACGGGTCCGCTGTCGGACCGCCGCGAGGACGACATCGCGGTCGTGCTGCTGTCCCGGCACGGCAGGCCCGCCCGTCGGGCCCCGCGGCGCACGGTCCTGACCGTCCGCCAGGCCGAGCCGGAGCGGATCTCGGTGGCGCGGCGGCAGATGCGGGACCTGCTGTACGACTGGGCCGACCACGAGCAGATCGACTCGGCGGTGCTGATGGTCTCCGAGATGGTCACCAATGTGCTGGTGCACACCGACGGGGACGCGCTGATGGTGGCGGAGGCGGCCGGGGAGCACGGTTGCCGGCGGTTGCGGGTGGAGGTCTCGGACACCAGCGACGAACTGCCGCACAAGCGGCGCCCGGGCGAGCTGGCGTCGTCCGGCCGGGGCCTGGTGCTGATGGAGATGCTCGCCGACATGTGGGGCGTGGACCCGAGGGGCGAGGGCAAGTCGATCTGGTTCGAGCTCTACGAGCCCGGTCCGGGGGAAGGGCCCCCGGAGGCGGTCCCGCCGGGGCCGTGCGTGGGCTCGCCGACGACCTCGTAGCGGCTGCGCAGCTCCCCGACGATCCCGAACGCGGCGGCCGTCAGCGGCACGGCCAAGAGCATCCCGAGGATCCCGGCGATGCCCGCGCCCGCGGTGATCGCCAGCATCACGACGGCCGGATGCATCTGGACCGTGCGGCTCTGGATCATCGGCTGCAGCACATGGCCCTCCAGTACCTGAACGGCGAGGACGAGGCCGAGCGCCCAGAGCGCGATCACGAAACCCCGGTCGGCGAGCGCGACGAGCACGGCCATCGAACCGGAGAGGAAGGCCCCCAGATAGGGGATGTAGGCGAAGACGAAGACGAGCGCGCCCAGACCGACCGCCCCGGGCACCCGCAGGACCAGCAGGCCCACGGTGATGCAGACGGCGTCGATCAGGGCGATGAACGTGGTGCCCCGCATGAAGCCCTCGACGGCCTCGAAGGCCCGCCGCCCCATCGCCTCCGCCATGTCCCCGGTGGACTGCGGGACGAGGGAGCGCAGGGTGGAGACCGCGCGGTCGGAGTCGCGGAGGAAGAAGAAGATCAGCAGCAGGGCCAGGACCGCGATGGCGATCATCTCGCCCACGACGCTGATCCCGGAGATCACCTCGGACGCAGCCGTCCCGCCGAACCTGGAGAGCAACTCCTTGGAATTGGTGGCCAGGTCGTCGAGCGAGGTGCCGGCGGCGCCGAAGTGCCCGGCAAGGCCGGCCGCGGCCCGCTTGAGGGAGGCGATGATCTGGTCCCCGGACTCGATCAGCGCGTTGACCACGATGTACATCGCCCCGCCGACGACCGCGACGACGGCCGCGCAAGTGATCCCGGCAGCGAGGGAGCGCCGCACCTTCATCCTGATCAGGCGGCGGTGCAGCGGGCCGAGCAGCGCGGTGCCCAGCAGCGCGAGCAGCAGGGGGGTGACGGCGGTCTTGAACTCGACGATCAGCCACACGCCGACGGCGGCGACCCCCGCGACGAGCAGCGCGACGGCGCACCAGGCGGCGAGACGCTGTACGGGCCGGGGGAGAAGGGTCTGCGGCGGCGGCACGGTTCCAGCCGATCACGCCCGCCGCGGGCCGTCCCGTCCGTGGGGCCCGGACGGGTGACGGGATGTCAGGGGTGGTCCGGGAGGGCGGGCCGGAGTTCCCCGCCCACCGCAGCGGGCGGTCCGCCCTCGCCGTGGCGGGCGCGGACCGCTCCTCGTCCGTCGGACCGTCGGACCGCGTAGCGGGTGGCGACCGACGCCACCCGCCGGGCTCCCGGACTCACATGCCGTGGACGGCCGGAATCGTGCCGAGGCGCCCCTTCTGGAAGTCCTCGAACGCCTGCTGCAACTCCTCGCGGGTGTTCATGACGAACGGCCCGTAGTGAGCCATCGGCTCCCTGATCGGCCGCCCGCCGAGGAGCACGACCTCCAGGTCCGGGGTGTGCGAGTCCTGCTTCTCGTCCGCACGGACGATCAGCGAGCCGCCGGCGCCGAAGACCGCGGTCTGACCCAGATGGATCGGACGACGCTCGGCACCGACCGAGCCCTTGCCCGCCAGCACATAGGCCAGCCCGTTGAAGTCCTCCCGCCACGGCAGCGTGACCTCCGCACCCGGCGCCACCGTCGCGTGGATCATCGTGATCGGCGTGTGCGTGATGCCGGGACCGGCGTGGCCGTCCAGTTCGCCGGCGATCACTCGCAGCAGCGCGCCGCCGTCGGGCGTGGTCAGCAACTGGACGTTGCCGCCGCGGATGTCCTGGTAGCGCGGAGGCATCATCTTGTCCTTGGCCGGCAGGTTCACCCACAGCTGGAGACCGTGGAAGAGACCGCCGGACGTGACCAGGTGCTCCGGCGGCGCCTCGATGTGGAGCAGGCCCGAGCCGGCCGTCATCCACTGGGTGTCGCCGTTGGTGATGGTGCCGCCACCGCCCTGGGAGTCCTGGTGGTCGAAGATCCCGTCGATGATGTACGTGACGGTCTCGAAGCCACGGTGGGGATGCCACGGGGTCCCCTTCGGCTCCCCAGGCTGATACTCCACCTCGCCCATCTGGTCCATCATGATGAACGGGTCGAGGTGCTTGTAGTTGATCCCGGCGAACGCGCGGCGCACCGGGAAACCCTCTCCCTCGTATCCCTGGGGCGCCGTGGTCACGGCGAGCACGGGCCGCTGGGCGGCGCCGTCGGCCGCGGTGACGCGCGGCAGGGTGAGCGGGTTCTCGACAGTCACTGCAGGCATGGGGACCTCCTTGTGCGTCCAGATTAGTTGAATCCTGAACTTCTCGCCACCTCCAACACGGATCCCTCCGGACGCATTCCCGGGCGTTCCGCTGCCGGGCCGTACGGGTCGGCCCGAGCACGGGAGCCCCCGCACACAGACGACCGGCGAGCACCACGGAGGGTGCTCGCCGGTCGTCTGACGGAGAGAGGGGGTGCGGGGACTACCCGTACATGCGCCGCATCGCGAAGTCGACCATCTGCTCGACGGCCTTCGCGTCGAAGACCATCCGGTGCTCGCCCTCCATGTCCAGGACGAAGCCGTACCCGGTGGGCAGCAGGTCGATCACCTCGGCGCCGGTGATCACGAAGTACTTGGACTCCTTGCCCGCGTAACGGCGCAGCTCCTTGAGCGAGCTGAACATCGGGATCACCGGCTGCTGCGTGTTGTGCAGCGCCAGGAAGCCGGGATTGTCCCCCCGCGGGCAGTACACCTTCGACGTCGCGAAGACCTGCTGGAAGTCCTCCGCGGAGAGCGACCCCGTCGTGAAGGCCCGGACCGCGTCGGCGAGCGAGGGCGGTGACGGCTCGGGGTACAGCGGCTGCTCACCGTAGCCCGCTCCGGGCATCCCGGCACCGGGCATGCCCGCACCCGACATCGGCTGCTGCGGCGGGGGACCGTAGTGCTGCTGACCGCCGGGGGTCTGGTCGTAGCCGTACATGGGCGCAAGCCTACCGAGGCTCCGCCGGGAGCGGGCGCGGCCGCCGGCCGCGCCTCAGCGGCCGGCGGCCCGGACCAGATCGCGCCGGCGAAGGACGACCACGCTCCGGCGCCGACCGCGAGGACCGGGCCGCGGGGCACCCGCGAGGGCGGCGCGGGCGGTGAAGCGGGGGCTCGGCGCGGTGAGTCTGCGCCGGGGTGTGGACCGGGACCCGGACGGCAAGACAGTCTGGTGCGGGCCGGCGGGCCCGGAAGTGCCGTGGGATGCGGGCCGCGTCACAGATGTCCGTGAGGGGTTGCTTCTTATTACCGACGGGTAGCATCATCGTAGCTACTTGCTGGTAGATGTACGAGGAACCCTGCCTCCTCCCCGATCCGTTACGGAGCCGTCGCCATGGGGCACTACAAGTCGAATCTCCGCGACATCGAGTTCAACCTCTTCGAGGTCCTCGGGCGCGACAAGCTGTACGGCACGGGCCCGTTCGCGGAGATGGACGTCGAGACCGCCAAGAGCATCCTCGACGAGATCGCCCGCCTCGCGGAGAACGACCTCGCCGAGTCCTTCGCCGACGCCGACCGCAACCCGCCGGTCTTCGACCCCGAGACCAACACCGCCCCGGTGCCCGCGAGCTTCAAGAAGAGCTACAAGGCCTTCATGGACTCCGAGTACTGGCGCCTCGGCCTCCCCGAGGAGATCGGCGGCACCACCGCGCCGCGCTCCCTCGTCTGGTCGTACGCCGAGCTGCTCCTCGGCTCGAACCCGGCGATATGGATGTACTCCTCGGGCCCGGCGTTCGCCGGCATCCTCCACGACGAGGGCAACGAGGCCCAGAAGAAGATCGCCCGGATCGCGGTCGAGAAGCAGTGGGGCTCCACCATGGTGCTCACCGAGCCCGACGCGGGCTCGGACGTGGGCGCCGGCCGCACCAAGGCGATCCAGCAGGACGACGGCTCCTGGCACATCGAGGGCGTGAAGCGCTTCATCACCTCCGGTGAGCACGACATGGAGGAGAACATCCTCCACTACGTCCTCGCCCGCCCCGAGGGCCACGGCCCCGGCACCAAGGGCCTGTCCCTCTTCCTCGTGCCGAAGTTCCACTTCGACTGGGAGACCGGCGAGCTGGGCGAGCGCAACGGCGTCTACGCCACCAACGTCGAGCACAAGATGGGCCTCAAGGCGTCCAACACGTGCGAGATGACCTTCGGCGACAAGCACCCCGCCAAGGGCTGGCTGATCGGCGACAAGCACGACGGCATCCGCCAGATGTTCATGATCATCGAGTTCGCCCGCATGATGGTCGGCACCAAGGCGATCTCCACGCTGTCGACGGGCTACCTCAACGCGCTGGAGTACGCCAAGGAGCGCGTGCAGGGCCCCGACCTGGCGAACTTCATGGACAAGACCGCGCCCAAGGTCACCATCACCCACCACCCCGACGTGCGCCGCTCGCTCATGACGCAGAAGGCGTACGCGGAGGGCATGCGCTCCCTCGTCCTCTACACCGCCGCGGTGCAGGACGAGATCGCGTTCAAGGAGGCCGCGGGCGAGGACGCCAAGTCCCTGCACGGCCTGAACGACCTGCTGCTGCCGATCGTGAAGGGCTACGGCTCCGAGAAGGCGTACGAGCAGCTCGCCCAGTCGCTGCAGATCTTCGGCGGCTCCGGGTACCTGCAGGAGTACCCGATCGAGCAGTACATCCGCGACGCCAAGATCGACACCCTGTACGAGGGCACCACGGCGATCCAGGGCCAGGACTACTTCTTCCGGAAGATCGTCCGTGACCAGGGCGCATCGCTGAACCTGCTGGCCGAGGAGATCAAGAAGTTCCTCGCGGTCGGCACCGGCGGCGACGAGCTGAACGGCGCCCGGGACGCCCTCTCCAAGGCCGCCGTGGACCTGGAGGCGATCGTCGGCCGGATGCTCACCGACCTCACCGCCACCGGCGAGGACGTCAAGAACATCTACAAGGTCGGCCTCAACACCACGCGCCTGCTGCTCGCCTCCGGCGACGTCGTCGTCGGCTACCTGCTGCTGCGCGGTGCGGCCGTCGCCGCCGAGAAGCTGGAGACCGCCTCCGCCAAGGACAAGGCGTTCTACCAGGGCAAGATCGCGGCCGCGAAGTTCTTCGCCGCCAACGTCCTGCCGGGCGTCTCGCTCGCCCGCGAGATCGCCGAGGGCGTCGACAACGACCTGATGGAGCTGGACGAGGCGGCCTTCTAGTCCGCGCCCCCACCACACCGTCGCGAAGGCCCGCTCCCGTCCCGGAGCGGGCCTTCCGCCGTACCGCACCCCCACCCCCGTACCGCGCCTCGGACGGCCCGGCCCACCGGGCGGACCGGGCCCTCGGGGAACGCTCGTTAAGGTGAACACCATGAGCAGCCGTGCAGCCTCCCCGTCGCCCGCCGCCTTCGACCGCGACCACACCGAGGACATGATGTCCTTCCTGGCGGCGAGCCCCTCGCCCTACCACGCCGTGGCGAACGCCGCCGAGCGGCTGGACAAGGCCGGATTCCGGCGGGTCGAGGAGACCGACGCCTGGGACGGGACCAGCGGCGGCAAGTACGTGCTCCGGGGCGGCGCGATCATCGCCTGGTACGTGCCGGAGGGCGCACCGGCCCACACCCCCTTCCGCATCGTCGGTGCCCACACCGACTCCCCCAACCTCCGCGTCAAGCCCCAGCCGGACATGGGCGCGCACGGCTGGCGGCAGGTCGCCGTCGAGATCTACGGCGGACCGCTGCTCAACTCCTGGCTCGACCGCGACCTCGGCCTCGCCGGCCGGCTCACGCTGCGGGACGGCTCCACCCGCCTGGTGAACGTCGACCGGCCCCTGCTGCGCGTGCCCCAGCTCGCCATCCACATGGACCGTTCCATCTACGAGAAGGGGCTGCAGCTCGACAAGCAGAAGCACATGCAGCCCATCTGGGGCCTCGGCGACACCGTCAGGGAAGGCGACCTGATCTCCTTCCTGGAGGAGGAGAGCGGACTCGCACCCGGCGAGGTCACCGGCTGGGACCTGATGACCCACGCCCTCGAGGCCCCCGCGTTCCTGGGCCGGAACCGCGAACTCGTCGCCGGCCCGCGGATGGACAACCTGCTCTCCGTGCACGCCGGCACCGCGGCGCTCGCCGCCGTCTCCGACCGGGACGGCCTGGCGTACATCCCCGTCCTCGCCGCCTTCGACCACGAGGAGAACGGCTCCCAGGCCGACACCGGCGCGGACGGCCCGCTCCTCGGATCGGTGCTGGAGCGCTCGGTGTTCGCCCGCGGCGGCACCTACGAGGACCGCGCCCGGGCCTTCGCCGGCACCGTCTGCCTGTCCTCCGACACCGGCCACGCCGTGCACCCCAACTACGCGGAACGCCACGACCCCACGCACCACCCCCGCCCCAACCGCGGCCCCATCCTGAAGGTCAACGTCAACCAGCGGTACGCGACGGACGGCAGCGGCCGGGCCGTGTTCGCCGCCGCCTGCGAACGCGCAGGCGTGGAGTGGCAGACGTTCGTCTCCAACAACGCGATGCCGTGCGGCACGACGATCGGCCCGATCACCGCCGCCCGCCACGGGATCCGCACCGTCGACATCGGCGTCGCGATCCTCTCGATGCACAGCGCCCGCGAACTCTGCGGCGCGGACGACCCGTACCTGCTGGCCAACGCACTGGTTGCGTTCCTCGAAGGCTGACCCGCCCGGCCCTCCGCCCGAGTGCCGGCGGACGTCGTGCCGGCTCTCCCGCGTAGGTGTCGCCCGCCGGGGTACCCGGAGGTCCTGCATCGACACGGGAGGCGGAGATCATGGGCCTGGGAGGCTGCATCCTGCTGATCGGCGCGGGGGCGATTCTCACCTTCGCGACCGACTGGGAGACCGAGAGCGTCAACCTCGACCTGGTCGGGCTGATCATGATGGCGGTCGGCATCATCGGCGTCGCCACCTTCACCAGCATCGCGCGCCGCCGCCGGGCGGTCGTCCCCCCGGTCGCCCCGACCGTGGTGGAGGAGCCCCGGCACAGCGGCTACGAGCGCTGACGCTCCGACGGCCCGATCCCGCGTCGGCGGCGGCACGCCCCGGGCCGGTGTCCGTCGGTGTCCGCCGACGCTGACATCCGCGAAACACCGTGCCGGGCACGGTGTTTCGCATGGTTCTCCGGGACAGGGGACGGCCCTCGTGCACCATCGCGGTCCGTCCGGGAAGAAGCGCTCGCCGCCGTACTCACCGCGGCGGCCGCGGTCGTCGCCACGCTCGCCGGACTGCTGATCCACCAGTACAACGACCGTCCGCCATGGGCCGACGACGTCGCCTACAAAGGCGGCTACCTGCTCGCCAACCGCATCCGGAAAGCGGACGTCACCGGCGAGCGGACGAGGGAACTCCGCGGCGGGGGATGCGCCCGGCTGCTCCGGGCGGGCGCCGGCGCCCGCCGCGCCACCCACAACCCCGGGCTGTGGGTGGCCGTTGCCTCGACGCGGCGGCGGGGCGCGAACCCACCAAGCAGGGCCTGCTCCACTGACGCCCGCCCGCCGGGCCGCACCCCCGGTACCGGCTAGTGCTGTGACCGGAAGAGTTCACCGGCTCGCGACGCCCGGCACGGCACTAGGCGTCGTCCATGCCCGCGAGCACCAGCGGCAGCCGGGCCACCCCGTCCCGGGTCACCCGGACCGGAACACCCCAGTCCTGCTGGTGTACATGGCACGCCGGGTACGGGTTCGCGGGATCGTCGTCGCAGGAGGCCGCCATCGCCGACACATGCAGCACGCCCTCCGCCACCGCCGGACCCAGCTCCAGCTCCCGGAAGAGGTCGGTGCCCGCGCCCTCGCCCCCGGCCAGCAGCTCCGGCGGGGTGGACGACACCAGCAGCCGGGTCGACGGGCCGTAGCGGGTGTCGAGCTTCTGCCCCTCGGGGGCCTGGAAGACCACGTCGAGCCGCAGCGTCCCCGGTGCCACCTCGGTGGCAGCACGCTGAGTACGGTGCGCCACGGCCTCGACGCGGACGGCCTCCTCGGGCAGCCGCAGCCGCGTCAGCCGGTGCCGCGCCGACTCCACGACGACGATCTCCTCGCCGTCCAGCACCGCGCCGGACGGCTCGCGCAGATCGGTCGCGAGAGTCGTCACCTCGTCCGCCGCCGGATCGTAGCGACGGAGCGCGTGGTTGTACGTGTCGGACACCGCCACCGAGCCGTCGGGCAGCGCGGTGACGCCCAACGGGTGCTGGAGCAGGGCCTGTCCGGCAGCCCCGTCGCGGTGACCGAAGTCGAACAGGCCCGTGCCGACGGCGGTGTGCACGACGCCGTCGGTGCCGATCCAGCGCAGCGCGGACGTCTCCGAGTCCGCGATCCACAGCCGGTCCTCGGCAGCGGCCAGCCCGGACGGCTGCGCGAACCACGCCTCGGCGGCCGGCCCGTCCACCAGACCCTCGTTGGTCGTGCCGGCGGCCACCGCGACCGTGCCGCTCTCCGGGTCGTACGTCCACAGCTGGTGGACGCCGGCCATCGCGATCCACACCCTGCCCTGCCACCAGGCCACGTCCCACGGCGAGGACAGGTCCACCTCCAGCGCCGGACCCGACGTCGGCGCCCCCTGCCACCACTGCCGCCCCGTCCCCGCGACCCGCTCGATCACGCCGGTCCCGGGATCGAACGTCCGCAGCGCGTGGTTCACGGTGTCGGCGACGACCACCTTCCCGGACGGCAGCAGCGTGAGCCCCTGGGGCTCCCGGAAGTCGCCGTCGCCGATCCGGCGTACGACGGTCTCCCCGTCCGCCTCCAGCTCGACGAGCTGGTGCCGGGTCGAGTCGGAGACCAGGAAGCGCCCGGAGGGCAGCCGCACGGCCTTTCCCGGGAAACGCAGATCCGTGGCGACCGGCTCCGGTGGCACATACGGCCCGTCCCCGCGCCGCAGCGTCCCCTTCGCCTCGTGCTCGACCTCCAGCTGCTCCACGAGGCGCTCGATGGCGTGCGCGTGGCCCTCACCGGCGTGCTGGGCGACGACGTACCCCTCGGGGTCGATCACCACGAGCGTCGGCCAGGCCCGTACCGCGTACTGCTTCCAGGTCGCGAGTTCGGGGTCGTCGAGGACCGGGTGGTGCACCTCGTACCGTTCGACGGCGTCGACGACGGCCCGGTGCTCGGCCTCGTGAGCGAACTTCGGCGAGTGGACGCCGACGATCACCGTGGTGTCGCGGTGCTTCTCCTCGAGCTCGCGCAGCTCGTCCAGGACGTGCAGACAGTTGATGCAGCAGAATGTCCAGAAGTCGAGAATGGTGATACGTCCTCGCAGGTCGGCGAGGGTCAGCTCGTTGCCTCCGGTGTTCAGCCAGCCGCCCCTGCCGATCAGCTCGGGGGCACGGACACGGGCACGTCGGCGGGGCGCGGGGGAAGCGGCGGTCATGCGTTCAAGGGTGCCACTTCCGGAGTGCGCACCTCCGGCCGGTCCGAGGCCGGCCCGGCGGGTACCGCCCCTTCCCGGGACGCCGGGCCGCGGCGGGGCGGAGAGGGACGGTACCCGGAGCGTCAGGCCCCGGGTCCCGAGGGCGGTGCCAGGCCCAGGCGGCGGTCCTTGAGGGCCGGGAACTGGTCACGGGTCGCGGCGGGCCTCTTCGGGTCGAGGTCGGCCGTGAGGACCTGCTCCCCGCCGCCCGCCTCGGCGAGGACCTCGCCCCAGGGGTCGACGACGATGCTGTGGCCCGCCTGCTCCACGCCCGAGTGGGTACCGGCGGTGCCGCAGGCGAGGACGTACGCCTGGTTCTCGACGGCGCGGGCCCGCGCCAGGAGGGTCCAGTGGGCACGGCGCCGCTCGGGCCAGCCGGCGGGGACGACGAGGACGTCGGCTCCGGCGTCGACCAGGCCGCGGAAGAGCTCCGGAAAGCGCAGGTCGTAGCAGGTGCCGAGGCCGAGGGTCACCTCGGGGAGCCGTACGGTCACCAGCTCCTCGCCCGCGGCCATCATCACGGCCTCGCCCTTGTCGAAGCCGAAGCGGTGGATCTTCCGGTAGACGCCCGCGAGGCGGCCCTCGGGGGTGAGGACGAGCGAGGTGTTGAAGAGGCGCCCGTCGGGGGCCCGTTCGACGACGGACCCGGCGTGCAGCCAGACGCCCGCGTCGGCGGCCGCCTTCGCCATGAGCCGGCACGTGGGCCCGTCCAGCGTCTCGGCCTCCGCCTCGAAGGCCTCGTACGCGAAGGCCCCGACGGGCCAGAGTTCGGGGAGGACGACGAGGTCGGATCCGCGCTGTTCCCGGACCAGTTCGGCCGCTCGGTTGCGGCGGGAATCCACCGATTCGTCCTGGTCTACTGCGATCTGGATGAGTGAGGCGCGCACACTACCACCGTCCTGGCATTCGAGCCGTCAACACGGACCTACGATCGTCACACGAAAGCACTGCCGGGGTGCCCAAGGGCAGCGTACTGTTCTCTCCCGGGGGTCACCCCCAGGACCCCCGGCAGCCGCCTGCACCCAGCCCGCGCACGACCGCCGAGGGGTTCCGTGACCGTCCATCCCAGTCTCCAGACCTACGCCGACGCCTGGGCCCACTCCGTCGAAGCCATATCCGAGCTGGTGCAGCCGCTCGCCGAGGGCGAGTGGAACCGCGCGACGCCGTGCCCCGGCTGGTCGGTGCGCGACATCGTGTCGCACGTGATCGGCATGGAGTGCGAGATGCTCGGTGATCCCCGGCCGATCCACACGCTGCCACGCGATCTCTACCATGTGCGCAGCGAGTTCGCCCGCTACATGGAGATGCAGGTCGATGTGCGCCGCCACCACACGGCGCCGGAGATGACCGCGGAGCTCGAGTACACGATCATCCGGCGGAACCGGCAGTTGCGGAACGAGAACCGTGCGCCCGACACGCTGGTTCGCGCCCCGCTGGGCGCGGAGCAGACGCTGGAACTGGCCTACCGGATGCGGGCGTTCGACATCTGGGTGCACGAACAGGACCTGCGCGCCGCGTTGAACAGGCCGGGCAACCTCGACTCCCCCGGCGCGCTGGTCGCCCGTGACAACTTCCTCGCGGTGCTGCCGAGGGTCGTCGCCAAGGACGCCGGCGCCCCGCCGCATTCGGCGGTGGTCTTCGACGTGCACGGTCCGGTGGAGTTCCTGCGTACGGTGCGGGTCGACGCGGACGGACGCGGCACCATCGACGGCGCGCCCTCGCTGGGCCCGGCCGCGACGCTGGCACTGGACTGGGAGACGTACTTCCGGCTGGCGGCCGGACGGGTCAGGCCCGCGGCCGTCGCGGACCGGATCAAGATCGAGGGGGACACCGACCTCGCGAGGGCGATCCTGGACTCGTTCGCGGTGACGCCGTAGCGGGTGGCGTCCCGGGCCGTGTGCCCCGGGCTCGGGCCGCCGTGCCCCGGGCCGCCCGTCGGCGGTGCACGCTCGGGGACGCCGTGGACGCCGTGGACGGCGTGCCGCGTACGCCCCGGCGTGCACCCGTGCGACTCACACCGGGACGTGCACCGTCTCGACCCGGCTCGACACCAGCCGCTCTCTTTCCCGTCGCACCGTGCGCGCCCGCAGCCTCAGGATCTGCGTCACGCCCAGCGCCTCGAGGACGAAGACGGACGAGAACGCGATCCGGTAGTCGCCGCCGGTCGCGTCCAGCAGTACGCCCACCGCCAGCAGCGTGGTCATGGAGGCCACGAAGCCGCCCATGTTGACGATCCCGGACGCCGTCCCCTGGCGGTCCGGCGGGTTGGCGGGCCGGGCGAAGTCGAAGCCGATCATCGACGCGGGTCCGCATGCGCCGAGGACCGCGCACAGGGTGATGAGCAGCCACATCGGGGCCGGGCCCGGTTGGGCGAGGGAGGCGGCCCACACCGTGGCGGTCGCCCCGACCGTGCCGAGGGCGAGCGGCGCCCGTGCGGCGTGGTGCCGGGCGACGATCTGGCCGTAGACCAGTCCCACCACCATGTTGGAGACGACCACGAGGGTGAGCAGCCCGCCCGCGGTCTCCCGGGGGAGCCGCTGGGCCTCGACGAGGAACGGCAGCCCCCACAGCAGCAGGAACACCATCGCGGGGAACTGGGTGGTGAAGTGCACCCACAGCCCGAGACGGGTGCCGGGCTCGCGCCAGGAGAGGGCGATCTGCCGACGGACGAAGGCCGCCCCGGCGTGCTCGGCGGGTGGCGGTTCCCAGCCTTCGGGATGGTCCTTGAGGAAGAGGAGGAGCAGGACGAGGACGACCGCTCCGGCCGCGGCGCTGCCCGCGAACGTCGCGGTCCAGCCGAGGCCGTCCAGCATCCGGGAGACCACGATCGTGGAGACGAGGTTGCCCGCCATGCCGAACAGGGCCGCGACCTGGGCGACGAACGGTCCCCGGCGGGCGGGGAACCAGCGGGAGCCGAGCCGCAGCACGCTGATAAAGGTCATCGCGTCGCCGCAGCCGAGGAGGGCCCGTGCGCCGAGGGCCGTGCCGTAGGAGGGGGAGAGCGCGAAGCCGAGCTGTCCCGCGGTGAAGAGGACGACGCCGATGGTCAGCACCCTCTTGGTGCCGAGCCGGTCGACCATGAGGCCGACGGGTATCTGCATGCCCGCGTAGACGAGCAGTTGGAGTATGGAGAACGTCGACAGTGCGGACGCGTTGACGTCGAAGCGGTCGGCGGCGTCGAGTCCGGCGACGCCCAGCGACGTACGGAAGATGACGGCGACGAAGTAGACGGAGACGCCGATGCCCCAGACGAGGGCGGCCCGGCGTCCGCCCGGGGGATCACCGGGCAGTGCGGCGGACTCCCGGCTCATCGCTCCTCACCCCGGACCAGCACCTTGACCCAGCCCAGGTGCTGGTGCACACAGGCCGCGGCCCGCTCGGTGTCACCGGCCTTGATGGCGTCCAGCATCTCGGCGTGCTCGGCGACGTTCTTGGCGATGCGGTCGGGGTGCGAGTGCATGACGGCGACCCCCATCCGCAACTGGCGGTCGCGCAACTGGTCGTAGAGGCGGGAGAGGATCTCGTTCCCGGCGTTCCGGACGATCTCCGCGTGGAAGCAGCGGTCGGTGACGGCGACCTGGGCGAGGTCGCCGGACTCGGCGCGCCGCTTCTGCTCCTCGAGCAGTTCCTCCAGGCGCTCGATCAGCCGGGGCGGGGCGGGTACGGCCCGGCGGACGGCGAACTCCTCCACCAGCAGCCGGGTTTCGACGACGTCGGCGATCTCTTGTGCGGAGACGGCGAGGACGAGCGCGCCCTTCTTCGGGTAGAGCTTGAGCAGCCCTTCCATCTCCAGCTTGAGGAGCGCCTCGCGGACGGGGGTGCGGGAGACCCCGACGGCCTCGGCGAGTTCGCCCTCGGTGAGGAGGGTGCCGCCCTCGTAGCGGCGGTCGAGGACGGCCTGCTTGATGTGGGCGTAGACGCGGTCGGCGGCAGGGGGCTGTCTCACGGGGGCGGCGGGCATGCGCACAGCATAGATACAACAGGTGTGCATCAGTAGCGCGTGTCCGCCATTCAGGACGGCCCGGGGCACGGGACCGGACGCGAACGCGGGCGCGTGCACCGCCCCGGGGAGGGGGCCGCCGGGGAAGCCTGGCCGAAACGCGCGTCACACCCCGTGCATCCATTCGCGCCCCTCACGTGTCTTGTATCGGGATCGTCCTTTCTCCAGATCCCCAATTGACTGTGAAAGCCAGGCTTTCGACGCATACGCGACTATCGGAGCGTTTCCTTTGAAAACCAGTCACAAGGGCCTGCGCCGCGCCGCCACCGTCGCTCTCGCGGGTGGTCTGCTGCTGACGGCCTCGCCCCTGGCCGCCCCCGCACAGGCGGCCACGCCGATCCCGTCCATCACCGCCAAGGGCGGATTCCTGCTGGACCAGGCGGACGGCAAGCCGGTCTACGGCAAGGCCAACAACACGCGCCGCCAGATGGCGAGCACGACGAAGCTGGTGACGGCCATCACGGTCCTCACCATCCCGGGCGTCGACCTGAACAAGAAGGTCACGGTCAAGGCGGAGTACCGCAACTACGTCGCCCGCGAGGGCGCCAGCACCGCTGACCTGCGCACCGGTGACAAGCTGACCGTCCGCCAACTGCTGTCCGGGCTGATGCTGCCGTCCGGCTGCGACGCCGCGTACGCCCTCGCCGACACCTTCGGCACGGGCACGACGACCTCGGCCCGCACGAAGTCCTTCATCGGCAAGATGAACGCGAAGGCCAAGCAGCTCGGCCTGGTCAACACCAAGTTCGACTCGTTCGACGGCATCTCCACGACCGGGAACAACTACACGACCCCGTGGGACCTGGCGAAGCTGGCCCGTCACGCCATGAGCAGCTCCGTCTTCCGCGACGTCGTCAAGCCCACGTCCTACAAGGCCCCGGCCACGACCAGCACCGGCGGCACCCGCACGTACACCTGGTACAACACCAACAAGCTGCTGGGCTCCTACAACGGCGCCATCGGTGTGAAGACCGGTACGGGCACGGCGGCGGGCCCCTGCCTCGTCTTCGCCGCGACGCGCAACGGCAAGACCTACACCGGTGTCGTCCTGGCCTCGTCCACCGGCGACAACCGCTTCAAGGACGCGGCGAAGCTGCTCGACTTCGGCTTCGCCTCCACCAGCGCCCGCTCGATGGAGCTGCGTCCGCTCCCGGCCGGCGCCCAGCGCGACTGATCGACGCGCTCGCCGACCGACGGGAAGGTCCCGGGACGCGGTGGCGTCCCGGGACCTTCCTCGTGCGGTGTCGCGTGGTGAACCGGCCGGTCAGGCCCAGGTGATGAGCCTCTTCGGCTGCTCCAGCACGGCGGCGACGTCCGCCAGGACCTTGGAGCCCAGTTCGCCGTCGACCAGTCGGTGGTCGAAGGAGAGCGCGAGCGTGGTGACCTGGCGCGGCTTGATCTTGCCCTTGTGGACCCACGGCTGCAGCTTGATCGCACCGACCGCGAGGATGGCCGACTCACCGGGGTTGAGGATCGGCGTGCCGGTGTCGACCCCGAAGACGCCCACGTTGGTGATCGTCACCGTGCCGCCCTGCATGGCGGCCGGGGTCGTCTTCCCCTCACGGGCTGTGGACACCAGCTCGCCGAGGGCCCCGGCGAGCTGCGGCAGGGTCTTGTCGTGCGCGTCCTTGATGTTCGGCACGATCAGACCGCGCGGGGTGGCCGCGGCGATGCCCAGGTTGACGTAGTGCTTGAGCACGATCTCCTGGTTCGCCTCGTCCCAGGCGGCGTTGACCTCCGGGTTGCGCCTGATCGCGACCAGCAGCGCCTTGGCGACGAGCAGCAGGGGGTTCACCCGCAGCCCGGCCATGTCCTTGTCGGACTTCAGCTCCTCGACCAGCTTCATCGTGCGCGTGACGTCGACCGTGATGAACTCGGTGACGTGCGGCGCGGTGAAGGCGGAGCCGACCATCGCCGCGGCGGTGGCCTTCCGGACGCCCTTGATCGGGATCCGGGTCTCGCGGGCGCCGGCGGCCGCCGCGCCGGAAGGCACCGCAGCGGTCTCCGCGGCCACGGGCTCGGGCGCCGCGGCGGGCGCGGGTGCCTCGGCCGGGGCCACGGCAGCACGGACGTCGTCGCGGGTGATGATCCCGTCGGGGCCGCTCGGCACGACCGTGGCGAGGTCCACCCCGAGGTCCTTGGCCAGCTTGCGGACCGGGGGCTTGGCCAGCGGGCGGGGCGCCGCGGTCCCGTGACCGTTCAGCTCGGCCTGCCCGGCCGCCTTGGCCTCGGCCCGCGCGGCCGGCTGGGCCTGCCCGGGCACCGAGGTGCCCTTGCGCGGACGGCGCTTGGTGGAGGACTCGGCCACGCCGTAGCCGACCAGCACGGGCTGGCGGCCGGTGGGCTTGTCCTTCGCCTCGGCCTCCGGCTCGGCTGCCGCGACCGTGGGCTCGGTGGCCGCCGGCGGCGGCTCCTCGGCCGGGCCGGAGCCCGGCGCCACGTCCACGGTGATGATCGCGGTGCCGACGTCCACGGTGGTGCCCTCGTCGAAGCGGAGCTCGTGCACCACTCCGTCGTACGGGATGGGCAGCTCCACCGCGGCCTTGGCGGTCTCGACCTCGCACACGACCTGGCCGTCGGTGACGGTGTCGCCGGGCTGGACGTACCACTTGAGGATCTCGGCCTCGGTGAGTCCCTCGCCCACGTCGGGCATCTTGAACTCGCGGAAGCGGGCGGAAGCGTCAGTCATCGTCGTCACGACCCTCTCCTCAGTACGCCAGCGAGCGGTCGACGGCGTCGAGCACCCGGTCCAGTCCCGGAAGGTACTCCTCCTCCAGCCGGGCCGGCGGGTACGGAGCGTGGAATCCGCCGACCCGCAGGACCGGCGCCTCCAGGTGGTAGAAGCACCGCTCCGTGATGCGGGCGGCGATCTCCGCACCCGAGCCGTAGAACACCGGGGCCTCGTGGACGACGACCAGCCGGCCCGTCCTCTCCACCGACCGCTGCACGGCGTCGAAGTCGATCGGGGACATCGAGCGCAGGTCCAGGACCTCGACCGACTTGCCCTCCTCCTCGGCGGCCGCGGCGGCCTCCAGGCAGACCTTCACCATCGGGCCGTAGGCGGCGAGGGTGATGTCCGTGCCGGCACGGGCGACGCGGGCGGCGTGCAGCGGGTCCGGGATGGACTCGGTGTCGACCTCGCCCTTGTCCCAGTAGCGCCGCTTGGGCTCGAAGAAGATCACCGGGTCGTCGCTCTGGATGGCCTGCTGGAGCATCCAGTAGCCGTCGGCCGCGTTCGACGGCGAGACGACCTTGAGACCGGCCACATGGGCGAACAGCGCCTCGGGCGACTCGGAGTGGTGCTCGACCGCGCCGATGCCGCCGCCGTAGGGGATGCGGACGACGACCGGCAGCTTGACCTTGCCGAGCGCGCGGGCGTGCATCTTCGCGAGCTGCGTGACGATCTGGTCGTACGCGGGGAAGACGAAACCGTCGAACTGGATCTCGACGACCGGGCGGTAGCCGCGCAGGGCGAGACCGATCGCGGTGCCGACGATGCCGGACTCGGCGAGCGGGGTGTCGATGACCCGCTCCTCGCCGAAGTCCTTCTGGAGCCCGTCGGTGATGCGGAAGACTCCGCCGAGCTTGCCCACGTCCTCGCCCATGACGAGGACCTTGGGGTCGGTGTCGAGAGCCTTCCGCAGCGACTCGTTGAGCGCCTTGGCGAGCGACATCTTCTCTACGGCCATGGCTACTTGCCCTCCTGCGGCGCGTCGGCGAACGACGCCTGGTACGCGGCGAACTGCGCGCGCTCCTCGTCGACGAGGGCGTGCCCGTCGGCGTAGACGTGGTCGAACATGGCCATGTCGTCCGGGTCGGGCATGGCGCGCACCGCCTCGCGGACGCGCTTGGCGAGCGCGTCGCTCTCCGCGTCGAGCTCGGTGAAGAAGGCCTCGTCGGCGTGGCCCTGCGCGGCCAGGTACTTCCGGAGACGCAGGATCGGGTCCTTGGCCTCCCAGGCCACCCGCTCGTCGTCGTGGCGGTAGCGGGTGGGGTCGTCGGAGGTGGTGTGGGCACCCATGCGGTAGGTGAACGCCTCGACCAGCGTCGGGCCCTCGCCCCGGCGGGCACGCTCCAGCGCGGACCGGGTCACGGCCAGGCACGCGAGCACGTCGTTGCCGTCGACGCGGACTCCGGGGAAGCCGTAGCCCTGGGCACGCTGGTAGAGCGGCACCCGGGTCTGGCGCTCGGTGGGCTCGGAGATCGCCCACTGGTTGTTCTGGCAGAAGAACACGACCGGGGCGTTGTAGACCGCGGAGAAGGTGAACGACTCCGCCACGTCGCCCTGGCTGGAGGCACCGTCGCCGAAGTACGCGATCACCGCGGAGTCGGCGCCGTCCTTGGCGACGCCCATCGCGTAGCCGGTGGCGTGCAGCGTCTGCGAGCCGATGACGATCGTGTACAGGTGGAAGTTGTTGCTGTTCGGGTCCCAGCCGCCGTGGTTCACGCCGCGGAACATCCCGAGCAGATTCGTCGGGTCGACCCCGCGGCACCAGGCGACGCCGTGCTCGCGGTAGGTCGGGAAGACGTAGTCGTCGTCGCGCAGGGCGCGGCCGGAGCCGATCTGGGCGGCTTCCTGGCCGAGCAGCGAGGCCCACAGGCCCAGCTCGCCCTGGCGCTGCAGCGCCGTGGCCTCGGCGTCGAAACGGCGGGTGAGGACCATGTCCCGGTAGAGCCCGCGGAGCTCGTCGGGGCCGAGGTCGGCGACATAGCGGTCGTAGTCCGGGTGCTCGACCCGCTCACCCTCGGGCGTCAGCAGCTGTACGAGCTGGGGCTCGGAACCCGTTGGCTTCTTCGCTGCGCTGACGCGCTTACTGCTGCGGCGCGGTTTGCGCGCGGCAGTGTTCTCCACGGTCACGTGCGTGCTCCTCCGTCTGTCCGGCTCCCGGGGTCCGCCGGGGTCCAGTGCGGCTCGCCTGTCTCCCTACGGTGCACGGGGTGGGTGCGGCTCGGCCGGGAACAGGCGTGACAGGTGCCCCGGCGAGCGCCTGCCAAAGGCACGTTACCCAGTGGGGCGCATTCCTGCGAAACCCCATTTGACCTGCGATTTTGCTTGGATTTCCAAGTAAATCGAGAAATACGGGAACAACCACTGGTCACAGCCTTGCCGGCTGCCGGAACACGGGCACGTTATCCCGGTCGCCCCGGCATGGGAAGAGTGAGTATGTGAGACTTGGGCCGTGCACGAAGAAGGAAAAATCACCGTATTCCTGGTGGATGACCACGAGGTCGTGCGTCGCGGCGTGTACGAGCTGCTCTCCGTCGAGGACGACATCGAGGTCGTCGGTGAGGCCGGTACGGCGGCAGATGCCCTGGTCAGGATCCCTGTGGTGCGCCCCGATGTGGCGATCCTCGATGTGCACCTCCCCGACGGAAGCGGGATCGAGGTCTGCCGGGAGGTCCGGTCGCGGAACGAGGACATCAAATGTCTGATGCTCACCTCGCACGCGGACGACGAGGCCCTCTTCGACGCGATCATGGCTGGGGCCTCCGGCTACGTCCTGAAGGCGATCCGCGGCGCCGAGCTGCTGACGGCGGTGCGGGACGTGGCGGCGGGCAGGTCCCTGCTCGACCCGGCCGCCACCGCGCGCGTCCTCGAGCGACTGCGGGACGGGAACGCCCCCAAGACCGACGACAGACTGGCGAGCCTGACCGATCAGGAGCGCAGGATCCTGGACCTGATCGGCGAGGGGCTGACCAACCGGGCCATCGGCGAACGGCTGCACCTGGCGGAGAAGACCATCAAGAACTACGTCTCCGGTCTGCTGTCGAAGCTGGGCATGGAACGGCGTTCCCAGGCCGCCGCGTACGTGGCACGGCTCCGGGCCGAACGGCACTGAGGCGCCCGTACACCCAGAGCGCGGGATTCCACCCGGTCGGCGCGAAGCCGTCCGGGTGAGGAACCTCCGGGCGCCGGGCAAGCACCCGTGTGCGGGGGGGGGTGCCTCTATGTCCTTCGTCAAGCCCGAGGTGGTCATGCGGCGGCTGCCTCGGGGACGCGTGACTCGTAGAAGGTGCCGTCGCGGAGCATGGCGAACAGGACGCTGATGCGGTGGCGAGCGAG